>DAIPJX010000251.1:0-3335 GCA_036770065.1 Planctomycetota bacterium | reverse complement strand
TTTTTTAAAAAGGTCTTTTTCCTCGAAACATTGCGCGTATGACGACGAAACGAACACGGGGGCGCTTCAGGCTGGACCCAGGAAACGCATTCCATGACAGTGCGGGACGGACGAAATGCTCCGCACCGTGCGCTGCCCGAGCGGGGATCCGTATGGCGTTGAATTCATCGAGCACCAGGGTGTCGCGACGCACCAGCGTTACCATTCGAAATATCCGTCTGACCGCGCTTTTCAAGCCGGAAGACATAATCCATCATACCGAATGCTCCACGCCTCCGGAAATCGTCCGGAAGCTTCTCGAACACCTTGCCTTGTACTACGGCATCGGAAATATCGACGTCGCGACCGACGAAGTCATGGGAAGCGTCTCAAAAGAAGACTCGTATCCGTGCGACGGCATGTCCGTTCTCTACGGCAGGCTGGAAAGGGTGACCGATCCGCTGGTCGCGCTCGCCACTTCGGAAGGCGGCATCATGTTCGACGGACGGAAGACGTTCCTCATTGCCGTCGTCCTCGCTCCCATGGACATGCCCGGAACATACAAGCAAATCCTGCATGGACTGGTCCGGGCGTGCGAAGGCGACGAGATGGTGAAAAAAGTCGCCATGCTGCAATCGCCGCTCGCGGTCTGGCAACATTTCGACGCGGGAGGGCACCGCCTGCCGGATCACTTGCAGGCGCGCCATATCATGGCCCCCCCCCATGTCTACCTGGACAGTAACGACAGCCTTGCAAAAGCGATTGACCTGTTCCTCGCCCACCGCCAGGCCGAACTTCCTGTGCTCTCGCCGGAGAAGGAGCTGATCGGCGTCGTCACAACCAGGCGCCTGGTCAAGGTGTGCATGCCGGATTATCTGATGTGGCTTGACGACTTGACCCCATTCCTCAATTTCGAACCCATTGCCGATATCATCCGCAACGAATCCTCCACCTGGCTCAAGGAAATCATGGTGTCGAATTTCGCCTATGTGACCGAGGACTCGCCCGCCATTCTCGCCCTCAAGGAAATCGGACGGAAGGAAACGGACAGCGCCTATGTGCTGCGCGGTCGGAAATTGATTGGAATCATCCACCTGCATGAGTTCATGAACGCGGTTTTGCGGTAATGCGCGCTGCTTCCGGGCGGGACGAACTTGTGGGGCGCGGAAGATTCCCCGCGCCCGCTTCGCCCGGTTCGGAATGACGAGCGGTTATGATCGCAAAACGCCATAACGACGGCGTCCCTACATCGACAGGAGAACCATGGACGAATTGAACGAAAAGGCCGGGCGAATGAATACGTGGGCGCGGAGTTTTGCCGTGGCCGCAATTACGGTCTGCGTCGGCTGCATATTTTACAAATACGAATACTCGTTCGAACAAGTGACCTCCGCCGCCGTTTTCACCCTCATCATCGCCGCCGCCACCATGTTCTGGGAGTTTCACGTTCCTATCGCCTTTGTCGGAATCGGGCTTCTCCTCGTCTGCGACGTCATGGACATACCCGCCATGATCGCCTCGTCAAACCTGGACGTCATCCTTTTCCTGATGGGCATGATGGTCATTATCGGAGTGCTGCGCGATCTCGGGCTGTTCAGTTGGATCATCATCAAGGTCATCTCAATCCCGTCCCTGTCCGCGCGGCGGTTTGTCTTCACCTTTTTCTTCATTGGTGCATTGATGTCGTGCCTGGTGGACGAAGTGACCTCGATCGTCCTGATAGCCGCGCTCATCTTTCAGGTATGCGATACGCTCAACCTCAAGCCTGTGCCGTTCGTCATCATGGCGGTCATGGCCGCGAACATCGGCTCCACCGGAACCATGCTCGGCAATCCCGTCGGACTGCTCATCGGACAAAACGCCGAACCGCCCCTGTCGTTCATCGACTTCATGCACTGGTCGTTCCCGATCATGCTGGTGGAACTGACGGTCGTGCTCGTCTTCCTGCTCTGGATGTTCCGGAAAGAAATCCGCCGGATGGACGATGAAATGCGCGCGCGGCGGGACTCGGGTTTGACGCTTGGGCCGATTGTCGACATCCCCTACGGCCGGGGGCTTTTGGTTCTCGTTGTCCTCGTCGGGATGCTGTCCATACACACCAGAATTGAAAACTGGCTTGGACTCAGCCCAAACACCATGCTCATCACGACGCCTCTTTTCCTGTCCGGGCTGCTCCTGCTCTGGAGGCGCGGACACGTGCACAAATACATCGCCGAAGACGTCGAATGGTCGACGCTCATTTTCTTCATGATGCTGTTTGTCGTCGCGGGAACGCTGCGGCACACCAACGTCACCGGCAGAATCGCCGACGGGTTCGTCCATAGGTTCGGCAATGAAATCGACGTGCTCATCCCGGTTGTGTTGGGCATTTCCGCGCTTGGCAGCGCGTTTATCGAAAACGTCATCTTTGTCGCCGCGTTCATGCCGATTGCGGTCAAGCTGGATCACACGCCCCTTTTGTGGGCGCTTCTGCATGGAGCCTGCCTGGGAGGCAATATCACCATGATAGGTTCAACCGCCAACATCGCCGCCATAAGCATGCTGGAAAAACGGTATTGGACAAAAGTCAACTTTTTCGTCTGGTTGAAAACAGGCGTCGCCGTCGGCGTCCTCTCCTGTCTCGTCGCTTGGATTGGCCTGTCCATAACCGCGCCGTACATGCCGACAAAAGAGCAACGTCTACAGGCAATCGAACGCGCGCCCAGGCATACCCTGTCCGATCCGGCGAACGGTGCGGCGGAATAAGTCCGGCGAACGGGTTACTCCCGGCCTCCCCAGTAGATATCGTACATGGACATCATCGATTGCGACTGGAAGTGTTTGACCATCGCCTTCAGATCCTGGTTTTCCCGGGTCAGGGCCGCGATTTCCTTGTGGAGCAACGTAATTTTCATGCGCAATTCATGAATCAGGTTCTGCTGTACGAAAATCTGCGTGTCCGGCGACCGCAAATCGTCCGTTTCGCCACGCAGTTGCGATAACGTCACGTCAAAAAACTCGGTCAATTTCCGTTGATAAACCGGACCGGGCGTCCGGTGCCCCTTTTCCCAGTCTCTCCATACCTGGGGGTGAACGCCAAATGCTTCGGCGCATTTTTTTTTACCCCCGTATCCGGGAAATATACGTTCACGCAATTTGGTGATCGTTCTCGATACAGCTTTGACTAATTCCGGGTCGCGCATATTCGCCATAGAAGGGTATTCCTTTGCTATGTATGGTGATTGCACTTGCAGGGGCACTACCCAGTCGAACGACAGTCCATGCCAACGGGGATTTTTTTTCCGGTAAAAATCCGTTGAAACGGCAACAGTTCATGTGGCGGCAACGCCATATGAAACGCCAATATCGCAGCCTGA
>DAIPJX010000045.1:0-12455 GCA_036770065.1 Planctomycetota bacterium | reverse complement strand
CCGTCATGGACTTCGCCCATGCGGTGCTCTTTACCGGAATAAAACAGAATCCGCTCGGACGTGGTGGTTTTACCGGCGTCGATGTGCGCGATAATCCCAATGTTTCTGACCCGTCCCAGCGGAGTGCCTTTTGGGTCACTCATAGGAATACAACTACCTCAACGCAAAGAAACATAAAAATCACCCGCTCGGGCGGGTGAGAGAATATACTATACAGAAATCAACCGCAAGCGCAAGCGTTTTTTTTTCGAATTGTTCTATCGCCACCGTTGCACTTTTTCCGGATAATATCTTGGCCTGGTCATTGGCCAATACTTTTCAGCCAGCCACATGAGTTGTCGTCTTCGCCTGGGAGGGTGCAGGAATACCGGAATCCGGGTAAAATCCATGGAAGACGCTTCCTGAATCATCGCTTCAAGCGACATGTCGGCCAACCCCGCCCGGGAAAAAAAGTTGACGATCATCGCGTTCCACTGCGGTTTGTTGCCAAAATAATGGCCTATCCCGTCTGAAATATCACCAACCTCGCCCAACGACATCATGACAAAGTTAAACGCCAACTCCTCGGATGCCCAATACCCGTTGGTTCTGCGATATATTTCCTCCGTCGCGCGCAATGTCCGCATCAATATTTCCGAAGCCAGCGCCGAGGGCAACGCCAAAGCCCCCGCATTATAGCGAACAGTGCTGTCGGTGATTGTGTAGCCTTCGACCTGGGTGCCGGCGAACAACGAAAACAACTTCCGGTTGCTTGAATCGCTCGCCCGGGAAAATGGCCCCGAGCTTTCGTGCATCCCAAACATGCCGGACTCGAGGCGCTTGGCGACAGCTGCAATCGACCCGCCACGGAAAGTGTCTCCATCGAGGAAAAGGTAGTCATTTCCCGGTCGGGCGTTCATGATCTCCTTGAACCCCATAATTTTGCGCCGGTATGTATAATTTTCCGG
This sequence comes from Planctomycetota bacterium, assembly GCA_036770065.1. Taxonomy (GTDB): domain Bacteria; phylum Planctomycetota; class SZUA-567; order SZUA-567; family SZUA-567; genus JAJBSZ01. The sequence goes on along the minus strand of DAIPJX010000045.1, from coordinate 11,508 downwards.
ACCGCCCCATTCTTCCAGTTGCGCGGAAGAGATTGGGATAATCGTAACTTTTTCGGACAATTTTTTATAGAATTCCGGTCGTTCCGTCGCGACGCATATTTCCGAAACAGCCGGATCGGCAAGGAACGTCAATGCAGAAAATGCCGACTGCATATACACTTCCGGATTATTCCCCCATGCACTATACCCAATGAGCATATGCTCTCCATATAGAGTAAGAACCATCCGACAGGATAGATTGTTGTATTGTATAATCACTCTACACGAACAAAGCAAATGTATTTTATTAACGGCGAGAATCAGGCGGGCGTTTCGTCGGCGCCGGCATTCTGTGCCGCTTTTAAATACGGCAATTCGATTTCGCCGTCGTATAACGACGCTTCGCCGGCGGCAAGGTATTCTTCCGTCGTCTCCTGCGCTTCCGCCGGGCTCGCGGCGGAAAGACGGAGAACCATGCGGTGACCCGGACAGGCCGTCATGCCGACGAGACGGAGAAGATGCTTCTTCTTGCGCTCGCCCTTGATGATCAACATCATCACTTCATGGCGAATCGGATTGAACGCCGTGTCAGGAACCACAACCCCAATCGCGCTATCCGCAATATACGGTTCAATTCCCAATACCCCGACCCCGCCGTACAAATCCGGCGGCGGGAACTCGGGCGGCGGCTTCGGCTCCTTTTTCGCCAGGCGCTTCGCCTTGAACGGCGACGGCTTGAGCGACGCCTTCGGCGCGCTTTTCAACGGTATCGGCTTGGCCGCGGGCGCGTTTTTCCCCGTGCCGCCAAGCGAAATTATCCCCGTGCCGCCTCCGGACGCAGGCATCTTCGCCATCGTTCGCGCGCCGCCGGGCAGGGCGGATTCGCGGCGCGACAAGGCACGAATCTCCTCCTTCTCCTCCGAAGCCAATATGCCCGACTTGCCCGTCTTCTTTTTCCTGCGCGCCGGCTTCGCCGGTTCTTCCGGCCCGGATACGGGCGGGGGCGTCGGCACAGGGACTTCCGGAAGTTCGTCCTCCTCCGAAATGTCCATGTCGAGCGGCACCGAATCAATATCGCTCTCGGGAATCGCCTCCCGTTCCTCCCAGCGTTTTCCCCTCCCGATGCGAACCGGCGGCTGTTTTTTCGCTTCCAGAGGACCCAGCTTTTCCAGAATGGCCAAGAGCGCATTCGCCGCATTGACCGCGTATTCGCTCGCGTCAAGGCCGGGCTCGGCGACCGGCACTTCAATACGCCACTGGTTTTTGCGAAGCGTGGTTATCTTGAGGCCGGCGTGGCGCATAAGCATGACGCCCCGCTTGACCGCGTGATCAAGGAACGTCGCCGCAAGCGCCCCGCCGTCGACCCGGCCAAGCACGGACATGCCGACATCGACCATGCGAATGCGAAGCGCCTGATCCTGAAAACACCGTTCCACCGGCGCGGGCGGCTTGCCGTAACGGTCGCGTATATACCGGCGCGTCGCGTCCAAATCGACCTTGTCGCGGATCCGGGTCAGGCGGCGGTAAAACTCGATGCGCTCCTGCTCCGACGGGATATATTCGGGCGGAATAAACGCACGCGTGCCGAGATCGAGTTCGACCTCGACGTCGTCGGCGACCGTCTCGCCCTTCTGCGCCGCGACCGCGCGTTCCAACAGGCGGCAATACAAGTCGAAGCCGATCATATGAATATGGCCCGACTGCTCAACTCCCAGCAAATTGCCGGCGCCGCGAATCTCCAAATCGCGCATGGCGATGCGGAACCCCGATCCCAACTCGCTGTATTCCTGGAGCGCCTGAAGCCGCTTCGTCGCCTCGGGAGAAATGGGGCGCTTTTCCGGCACCAGAAAATACGCGTACGCCTGATGCTTGTACCGACCGACCCGGCCGCGCAACTGGTGCAGTTCGGACAGGCCGAAATGATCCGCCTGATTGACGAACAAGGTATTGACGTTGGGAATGTCGACGCCGCTTTCGATAATCGTCGTGCAGACGAGGACGTCGAGTTTGCCGTCGAGGAACCGTTGCATTATGCCGAGCAGCTCGCCTTCGGCCATTTGTCCGTGGCCGACGCCTATCCGCGCCTCGGGCGCGATTTCGCGCAGTTCCGCCGCCATGGCGTCGATATTGCGCACCCGGTTGTGGAGAAAAAAACACTGGCCGCCCCGGGAAAGCTCGCGCAAAATCGCCCGCCGAACCACTTCCTTCGACCAGCGGACAACCATGGTCTTGACCGAATGCCGCTCGCGCGGGGCCGTCGTCAGGTTGGAAATATCGCGAAGCCCCAAAAGAGACATGTGGAGCGTGCGCGGAATCGGCGTCGCCGTCATCGTCAAAATATCAACGTCGGCGCGAAAGCGTTTCAGCTTTTCCTTCGCCTCGACGCCGAATTTCTGTTCTTCGTCGATAACGACCAGCCCGAGATCGCGGAACTTGACGTCGCGCGAAAGCAGGCGGTGCGTGCCTATGACGACATCGACCCGGCCGTCGCGCACATCCTCGACAATGCGTTTCTGTTCGTTCGGGCCGCGGAAGCGGGAAAGGCTTTCGACCCGAACCGGATAGTCCGCCATGCGGTTGGAAAAAGTCCGGTAATGCTGTTCGGCCAAAATAGTCGTCGGCACCAGAATCGCCGCCTGCTTGCCCGCGTTCACCGCGCGGAACGCGGCGCGGACCGCCATTTCGGTTTTGCCGAATCCGACGTCGCCGCACAACAACCGCTCCATCGGCGCGGAAGACTGTTGATCGCGGCGGATATCGTCAATGGCGGCGAGCTGGTCGGGCGTTTCGTCATAGGGAAACGACGCGTCGAACTCCTCCACCAGAACGTCGTCGGGCGGCAACGCGACGCCGGACGACGACAAGCGTTTGGCCTGGGTCGCGAGCAAGTCCTGCGCAATGTCCCGAACCGCCGCTTCCGCCGCTTCCTTCTTTTTGGTCCAGGCGGCGGACCCGAGTTTGGACAACTGCGGCTTCGACTCGCCAAGGCCGATATAACGCTGCACCAGTTCTATATGCGACAACGGCACGTAAATCCGCGCATCCTCCGCGAAACGAAGAACGAGAAAATCCTGCTCCGCCCCGGTTCCGTCGTGATCGAGCGTCGCCATGCCTTCATAGCGGGCGATGCCGTTGGCGACATGGACGACGTAATCGCCTTCGCGCAGTTCGGCGAAATCGGCAATGGGCGTTCCGGCGTAGCGCTTCCGCGCGGCGCGGACAGGCGAAGCGCGGCCGAACAGCTCGTGATCCGATACCCACGCCTCGCCGCCGCCGTCCCATTGCCGGACAAATCCGCGCGACAAATGCCCGCAGAGAATGTCGGCCGAACGGAGCAGGGCGGGGCTTTTTTCCGCCAGCACTTTCCTGAGGCGTTTTTCTTCGCCTTCGTTATTGCAGGCAATGGTTAGCCGGACATTTTTTGCCGCGAGAATCGACAATTCGTTGGCCGCCGTGTCAAACCCGCCGGCCAAACGCTCCCAGCCCGATGCGCGGAGATCGATTTCGCGCCCCCTCCCCGACGGCGGCCATGGAAAACCCGGCCACGCGTCGTCGTCGAGATCCGGACACAACGACAGGGGATACCGCGCAAAACGCCCGGCAACCGACTCGAACGGAATCAGCGCGTCCGCATCGGCGAACCCGCCCGAATACAACCCCGCCACCCGCGCCACGCGCTCGGGATGCCACACCACGATAATCGTATCGGGCGGAAGATAATCCAGGAGGCCGGTTTTCGTCTCATTGACGGCGCGGAACGCATCGCGCGAAACATCGACGAGGGTAACAGGCGATTCGAGGGCCGGACCGCTGGCTTGCGTTTCCGGATTGAACGGACGAATCGTGTCGACTTCATCGCCGAAAAATTCCAGCCGGTACGGTTCGTCCCCCAAGAGGGGAAATACATCGACAATGCCGCCGCGCCGGGAAAACTGGCCGGGCGCGTCCACCATCGCCACCGGTTCCAATCCGCCTTCGACCAGATGGGCGATAACCGCTTCCGGCGACATTTCCAGCCCGGCCCCGATCGACAGACCGCCCTTGCCGACGATTTTTCGGGAAAGGGTCGGTTGCACAAGCGCGGTGATCGGCGCAACCAGCCAAATGTCGTCCGGATTCGACAAACACGCCCGAAGCACCGCCACCTGATCCGCCGCTATGTCGACGTCGGGATGCTCCGTTTCAAAAGGAAGAATGTCCCACGCCGGCCAGAAATGCGGCTCTTTCCCGTTATCCCCCAGATAAAACCGCAGATCGCCGAAAATGTCGCCGGCGACTTCCGGATCCGGCGCGACGATCAAAAGAGGCTTGGCGATATCCTCCCGGCAGTCCGCCAATGCTTTCGCCAACGCCGACCCGCGCGCATGAACAATGCGGCTCCCGCCCCGACACAGGCCGTCGGCCAAGTCGCGCGTGATTGCGGTCGCCTGCGAATTTCCACGAATCCGGGTTGCCATTATCGATGCGGTTCCAGTATACTTGACGCTTTCGCCAATGCGCCATGAAAACATGACATTATGCGCATTGGCGCGTAGAATTGCAATTCCATTGATGAACAAGGCGCCCATATGGATCGATTGATCGCGTATATGCATGAAACCGCCGCCGCCGCCGACAAGCGGCTCGACGGCATCCTTCCATTCGCCGACCTCCGACCCGCCGTTTTGCACGAAGCGATGCGCTATGCGGTGCTGGGCGGAGGAAAACGGCTCCGGCCCCTCCTGACCCTGGCCGCGTTCGACGCCGCCTGCGGCAAACCCGAAGCGCGAGAACGCGCGCTGGACGCCGGACTCGCCATCGAAATCCTCCACGCATACAGCCTCGTGCACGACGATTTGCCGACCATGGACAACGACACCATGCGCCGCAACCGCCTGACCTGCCACAAGGCGTTTGGCGAAACAATCGCCATCCTGGCCGGCGACGCGCTCCAGGCTCTCGCCTTTAAAACCATGGCCGTGGCTTCCGCCGACAAAGCGGACAAAACCGTCGCCGAACTGGGAAGCGCCGCCGGTTCAACCGGCATGGTGGGCGGCCAAACGCTCGATCTCGAAGGCGAAGGCAAATCGCAAATACTCGAAGACATCGAACGCATCGACCGCTGGAAAACCGGAAGCCTCTTCACCTGCTGCTGCCGCGTCGGCGGCATCATGGCCGACGCAAATCCGGACGCCTTGGAAAACCTGACCGCCTATGGCGACGCGATCGGCGTTCTGTACCAGATAACCGACGACATCATGGACGCGACCGCGACCGAGGAAAAACTGGGCAAAGCGCCCGGCAAAGACAAAATCGCCGGCAAACTGACCTATCCCGCGGCGCTCGGCATCGACGGAGCCAAAGACATGGTCGCCGAAAAAAGCGCACAGGCCAAAACCGCCGTTCAGGATCTCGGCAAGGAAGCGCTCTATCTTCGCCTCCTCGCCGATTACCTGTTGGACCGCGTGCAATGACCGCATTCGCCGAGGAACCGCCATGCCGCTGAAAATTGGCCGCCGCGCCCAACAAGCCCCGCTTGCCGATCGTATGCGGCCGGTCTCCCTGGACGAATTCGAAGGGCAGGAACACCTCGTCGGACCGGGACGGTTGATCCGGAAGGCGATCGAGTCCGACGTCATCCCGTCCATGATCCTCTGGGGACCGCCCGGCAGCGGAAAAACAACGCTCGCCCAAGTCATCGCCAAAACGACGAAACGCATCTTCGTCACCTTCTCCGCCGTTCTGCAAGGCGTCAAGGAAGTGCGCGCCATCGTCGAGGAAGCGCGGGTGCGCCTGGAATCGGGGCAGGGCGGCACGATCCTGTTCGTCGATGAAATCCACCGCTTCAACAAAAGCCAACAGGACGCGTTCCTTCCCCATGTCGAAGCGGGCACGATAACCCTTATCGGCGCAACCACGGAAAACCCGTCCTTCGAAGTCAACGGCGCGCTTCTTTCGCGGTGCCGGACATATGTGCTTAAAGCGCTCACCGACGACGATATCGCGGCAATCGTCGACCGCGCAATCGCGGACGAAACGCGCGGACTCGGCAAAGAGCATGTCGTTCTCGCGCCCGAAGCGAAGGAACTCCTGGTCAATTACGCCAACGGCGACGCCCGCACCGCGCTCAACGCACTGGAAACCGCCGCCGCCGGCAGCCAGGCGCTCGAGGACGGCGCAAAACCGGTCGGCGTCGAAACGATGCGCGAAGCATTGACCCAGCGCCGCGTCGCCTACGACAACAAGGGCGAAGAATACTACAACCTTATTTCCGCCCTGCACAAAAGCCTGCGCGGCAGCGATCCGCAAGCCGGCCTGTATTGGCTCGCGCGAATGCTGGAGGGCGGGGCGGATCCGCTGTATGTCACGAGGCGGCTGGTTCGGTTCGCGTCCGAGGATGTCGGCCTTGCCGATCCGAACGCGCTGGTGCAGGCAATCGCCGTGAAAGACGCGGTGCATTTTCTCGGCATGCCCGAATGCAACGTCGCGCTCGCGCAACTCGTCGTCTATCTGGCCACGGCGCCGAAATCGAACCGGATGGAAACCAGCTACCTGGCCGCCCGCGCCGACGTCGAAAGCACCCGAAACGATCCGGTGCCTCTTCACATCAGAAACGCGCCGACCAAATTGATGAAAAACCTGGGCTACGGCAAAGGCTACCAGTACGATCACGATGCGCCGGACAGTTTTTCGGGACAGGATTTTTTGCCCGAATCGCTTCAGGGGAAAATCTACTACGAACCGGGACCGTACGGGTTCGAGAAAGACATCAAGCGGCGAATCGACTATTGGAACGAATTGCGGCGGGAACGGAAACGCACGTGATGAAAGCGGCGCCGACGGAATGGGATTGACAATCCGGCGCGCACCATGCACAATACGGGCACAAACTCATTATGATGCGTCGGCATCATACAACCGCCGCCGATTTGTGGCGTTAATTTTTTTATGCCTGTAAAACGTTCTCGACTTCGGAGTGTTTAATGATCAGCGTCATTCTTTGCGGCGGGGCCGGCTCGCGGTTGTGGCCGATATCGCGTGAATTGCACCCCAAGCCATTCCTTCGCCTCAAAGACGGACAAAGCCTCATACAAAAGGCCTTTATCCGGGGCGCCTCCGTTCCCGAAGCCAACGGGCTTTTGACCGTCACCAATAATCATTTGTACTTCAAGGCCGCCGAAGAATACGAAGCGTCCTCGCTTCCGCTTCCGTCCTCCTATATCCTGGAGCCGTTCGGGCGGAATACCGGCCCGGCAATCGCCCTGGCCGCGCTTCATGTCGGCGCGGTATACGGCGAAAACGAACCGATGATCATCCTGCCCGCCGACCATCTTATTGCCGATACCGGGCTGTTCGTCAAAAGCGTGCGCCATGCGCTCGATTTGGCGAAAAAAGGCAAACTGGTCACCTTCGGCATCCGCCCGACCGCGCCCGAATGCGGATTCGGCTATATCGAAACGGACGGCGAACGCGTCGTCCGCTTCGTCGAAAAGCCGAACTACGACAAGGCGGTGGAATATGTCGAGTCGGGACGTTTCTTGTGGAACTCCGGCATGTTCTGTTTTACCGCGGGGACAATGCTGCGGGAAATGGCGACCCATGCGCCCGAAATGCTGGCTGCGTGCCGGAATTGCCTCGAGCAATCGTCCCGGTTCGAAAAACAGCCGCTGGGGAAAGATTCCAGGCTTCTTCTGGAATTGGAATCGTTTTCGCAAGCGCCGGCGATTTCCATCGATTACGCGATTTTTGAAAAATCCTCCAATGTGGCCGCGGTCACCGGCGATGATTTCGGCTGGAACGATATCGGGTCGTGGACGGAACTGTGCAATTTTGACGGGGTAGACCAGGACGGCAACCGCGTGTCCGCCCCGGAAATGGCGGTTCTGGAAGATTGCCATAACTGCAACATCAATAATCGCGACAGAATGGTCACCGCGCTCGGGGTCGACAATTTGCTGATTGTGGACACGGTGGACGCGCTTCTGGTCGCCGACAAGTCCCGCGCACAGGATGTAAAGATCATCTACAACCGCCTCAAGGAAAAAGACCACGAAACCTACAAGCATCACCGTACCGTGTATCGCCCGTGGGGCAGTTACACCCTGCTTGAGCACGGCGAACGCTTCAAGATCAAGCGCCTCGTCATCAAGCCGGGCGCGAAGATATCGTTGCAACGGCACTGCAACCGGAGCGAACACTGGATTGTGGTGGCGGGGATGGCGGAAGTGACGTGCGAAGATGAGGTGTTTCTCGTCAACTCCAATGAATCCACCTATATAAAGGCGGGGAAAAAACACCGGGTCTCGAACCCGGGCAAAGTGCCGCTGGTCATTATCGAAGTGCAAAGCGGGGATTATCTTGGGGAAGACGATATTGTCAGGTTTGACGACATGTATGGTCGAGACTAATACAATGTTCTGCAACACAGGCTGGACGCATGGCGATAGTAAAACCAATTGTTCTTTTTGATACCGCTATTTTAGAAAACAGTCTTAAGAAAAAGGCTGCGCGAACCGGCATATATTTTACGGCGTTCAATATCTTTCGGAACATAATCGCACGGAACGATGTCACGATTATCCTGTACACGCAACAAAAAAGGCGTTTGCACCGTTACTTGCGGATGTACTTTCCGGATCAACGCAATAGACTCGCCATTGTCACCGATCATACTCAAATCGATCGACTTGATGCGTATTTTTCCGCCGGTGATTTTGGCAATGACGCAATCAGGAAAAAATTTCCCGGCGCTTCCTGCTATAGCATACTGTATGACATCATTCCCATGATTCATCCGGAATATTTCAACTTCGCCGCTTTTCCCAGCATGATAAGCATGCTCAATGATTTCGACAAAGTCGATCATGGATTTTCCATATCGGAATCCACACGAAATGACATTTTAAGCTTTACCGACCGTATTTCTCCCGGTGCCATTTCCGTCGTGCCCCTGGGTGCCAATGAACGATATTATCATGATGCGGATCCCGATACATTTGCGCGCATACGGACCAAGTACAAGATTCCACAAGGGAAGTACATTCTCTCCTTGTGCACACGGGAACCGCGCAAAAACCTCATTTCCGCAATTCGCGCATTTATCGCATTCATCGATAAATACGATATTCATGATCTTACTTTCGTTCTGGCCGGCGGCATGTGGGATACCTTCAAGAAAACGCTGGAAGGATGCATCGACAATCTCGGTCGATTCCGCGACCGGATCGTGGAGACGGGATATGTCGACGACGCCGATGTCGCAAGCCTGTATTCCAACGCGGAATGGTTTGTGTATACATCCCATTACGAAGGCTTCGGCCTGCCGCCGCTGGAAGCCATGCAGTGCGGCTGTCCGGTGGTGACGTCCAACAATTCGTCACTGCCGGAGGTTGTGGGCGATGCCGGGCTCATGGTCGATTCATTCGATATCGACAGCCATGTGGAAGCGTTCAGGCAATATTATTTCGATGAAGCACTTCGGCGGGAAAATTCACGCAAGGGACTTGAACGGGCCAAGCTGTTTAGTTGGCAACGATGCACCGAGGTTATTGTCGAAAAAATAACGAGCGATGCGCTGCGCAAGCATAAACGCCCTCGGGTCGTCGCCGCCGTCGTTGTGAATTACGATGCGAAAACATCCCGATACGATGATATTCAGGCCTGTTTTCAATCCGTTCTCAAACAACAGTACGCCGATCTTGCAACCGTTGTGTACGACTGTTCGTATGATGAAACGACATCGAACCGCCTCAAAGAGAATGCCGCCCTTGCCGCATGCCTTGTCCCATTGCCAAAGCATGCGCAGTGCGCCGACGCTGTCAAAGACTGCATAGCGCGATGCGATGGCGAATATTATACAGTCCTTTTGCCTGATATGCGATATCGCGCCGATGACGTTATCGCAACCGCCATGATGAAAGGGCTGGAATTCGATGCGGATATTGTGCGTACCGATTTTGCGGGATTGCGCGAAAACGATTCCGAACTGGAAAACGGCGGTTTGCCGTTCGCGCACGAATATCCAACCGGATGCTTCTTCTTCAAAGCTTCGTCTTTCAAGGATTTTTCGCCGGCGTATTCCAAAGAAGCCTATATCCATCACCTTTTGATTGATATGCTGCATCGGCAAAAACGCATTGTACGCGTATGGATGACGGCTCTCGCATACGATGGCCAATGCCAGGGCGAATCCTATCGCCGCGAATTCATCCAATCGTGCCATGATAGTATCGGCAAGGATGCGGGGCTTTCGCTTTCAGACATGAATGCGATATGCACAAATCGATTTTTGAATGTATGGTCCGATGCCAGGGTATTTTCCGCGGCGAAGCAATTGCCTGTCCGAAGCGGCGGACTTACGCTGTGCGAACGCCTCTTTGCCGCCCGGTATTACAATAAGACGGCATTCGCGAACCAAAGCGCATGGGCGAATGACGCAAAGCACAAACTTTTCGGTTTAATTCCCCTTCACGCCGAATGCCATGGGAACCCGGACAATTATTCTTTGACGTATTCGCTTTTTCGGAGTATTCCGTTGTTGAAAATCACCAAACGTGGAGACACGCGCAGATCATATTATCTTTTTGGGGTTGTACCGCTGCTCCGTTCACGAAACGGCTGAATTGTACGTCTATTCCATCAGTATTGACCATGGAGGTTATCGCGAAATGCAAAAGAAGGCAGTTGTAACCGGGGTTACGGGACAGGACGGAGCGTATCTGACGGAATTGCTGTTGGATAAGGGATACAAGGTTTTCGGCACGTACCGCCGGAGCAGTTCGGTGAATTTTTGGCGTTTGGAATACCTGAAACTCCGTAACCACCCCAATCTTGAACTGGTGGAATACGACTTGACGGATCTGTCGTCCGCTCTTCGCCTTATTGGCAAGGCGAAACCGGATGAAGTGTACAACCTTGCGGCGCAAAGCTTTGTCGGCATATCGTTCGACCAGCCCCTGACCACAGGCGAGATTACCGGACTCGGTCCCGTCAATCTGCTGGAAGCCATTCGCCAGGTGAAGTCCGACGCGCGTTTTTACCAAGCCTCGACATCGGAACTGTTCGGGAAAGTGCAAAGCGTTCCGCAAACGGAAGAGACGCCCTTTTACCCGCGCAGTCCCTACGGCGTGGCGAAGCTCTATGCGCACTGGATGACAATCAACTACCGCGAAAGCTACGACATCTTCGCCGTGAGCGGCATTTTGTTCAACCACGAATCGCCGTTGCGCGGCATCGAGTTCGTGACGCGGAAAATTACGGACGCGGTGGCGCGAATCAAACTCGGCCTGCAAGAGACATTGGAACTCGGCAACCTGTCGGCGAAACGCGATTGGGGCTATGCGAAAGACTATGTCGAGGGCATGTGGAAGATGCTGCAGGTCGATACGCCCGATACGTATATTTTGGCGACGGGACGCACGGTGACGGTTCGCGATTTCGTCTCCATGGCCTTCAAGGCCGCCGACATGGATGTTCAATGGACGGGGGAGGGCGCTGAAGAAAAAGGCATATGCCCGAGAACAGGGCGCGTCATTGTTCAGGTAAACCCCA
>DAIPJX010000044.1:0-12475 GCA_036770065.1 Planctomycetota bacterium | reverse complement strand
CCGTGTCGGACGGACAGTTTTTTACCAGAGTTGGACGCTTCTCCGCCTTCGGCATCCAAAAAAACGGGACGGACCTGGGGTCCGCCCCGAATGCTTCCCGGTAATGACGCTCGTGTCATTGTATGCCATGCACTTCATGCGTTGCTTATTTCAAACGCTCCACTTCAAAAAAGAGCGTCGCGTCGGGCGGAATAACCCCGCCAATCCCCGACTTGCCGTACGCCAATTTCGAAGGAACAATCAAGGCCCGCTTCTCGCCCACCTTCATCTCGCCCAACGCCTCGTCCCATCCGGCAATCACCTGCTTCTTGCCGACCGCAAACTCAAACGGCCCGCGCCCGACCGACGTGTCGAACAACCGACCGTCCATAAACCTGCCCGTATACTCGGCCGCAACCACCTGCCCCGGACGCGGCTTCGCGCCCGTGCCTTCCTGCAACACGACATACTTGAGCCCGGACTTCGACGTTTTCGCGTCCTTGTCGTATTTCTTGATCTGCCTCGCAAACTTCGCCGAAGCGTTTTTCTCTTTTTTGGCCTGTTCCTTTTCCGCGTTGGCGACGGCGGATTCGTTGTCCAACTGCAATTTGTCGAACGCCGCCTGATCAACCACGAACGCCTCCGCATCGCCGCCGACCCGAATGATGCGGACCGTGGTCATGACGTCGCCCTTCTGAATCGCGTCCACCACATCCTGCCCCTCCACCACTTTTCCGAACACGGTGTGCTTGCCGTCCAGATGCGGCGTCGGACCGTGGGTGATGAAGAACTGCGACCCGTTGGTTCCCGGCCCCGCATTCGCCATCGACAAAATGCCGGCGGAATCATGACGCAGATTCGGACGGAATTCGTCGGCGAAACGATACCCCGGTCCGCCCGTTCCCGTTCCCGTCGGATCGCCGCCCTGAATCATGAAGTCGGCGATGACGCGATGGAAAACGATGCCGTCGTAAAACGGCTCGCCCTTTTTCGACGATGTATCCAGTTTTCCCTCGGCAAGACCGACAAAATTGGCGACCGTCATCGGCGTGTCCCTGTAAAACAACTCGACGACGATAACGCCCTTCGTCGTGTCGAACCGGGCGTACACCCCGGGCTGCAACTCTCCGGCGGCAACCGGCGCCGCGAACAGCGCGAACAACGGCGCAATCGTAATAAGCGAGGTGCGAAACAGTTTGTGCATGCGTATCCTTTTTGTCAAAATGGCGTCCAGAGTAGTATATTGTTATGCCTTGCCCACTTTTTCGCGGCTGGCGAGCATTCGCATTTCACCGGCAAGATAAAGGCTGCCGGTGGTGAGAATCAATCCGCTCCCGGGCGTTTTTTCCTCCGCCATTTCCAGCGCCTGATAAGCGTCCAGGGCGCTCACGGGATTGCACCCGGGGAATTCCCGCTCAAGATACGCCGCCATTTCGGCAGCGGGGACCGAACGGGGCGAATCATACGGAGTCAGCAGAATGCGCTTGAACAGCGGCGCGAGAATGCGAAGCATGGTCCGCCAGTCCTTGTCGGCGGCCACGCCGAAGATCAAGGTGCGGTCGGAAGTGGAAAACGTCTCGAGCATTGTCTCCGACGCGGCCCAGGCCGAAGCGGGGTTGTGCGCGCCGTCGACGATGCGCCACGGGCGCTCGCCCACCACTTCCATGCGGGCCGGCAGCGCGAGACCGCGCCACGCGCGTTTCAAAACAAGCGAATCGAGCGGTTCGCGGTCCATGTACTCGAGGAACAGATCGACCAGTCCCAGCGCCAGGCCGGCGTTTTCCGCCTGATGCGCGCCCAGCATCGCCATCGGGATGTCCGGGTACACGTTGCGCCACGTCTCGAAGTCAAGCCGCTGTCCCGCCGATGGCTTGTCCACGGTCGGGCGTTTGCGGAACGCGACCGTGACGTCCTTGCCGACCACGAACAGGGGCGAGCGCACCGTTTCGGCGCGATCGTGGATGACATGCATTGCGCCGTCCTCCTGCGGAACCGTGACGACGGGCACGCCTTTTTTGACAATCGCCGCTTTTTCGCGGGCAATCAGTTCAAGCGTATTGCCGAGCACTTCCTGGTGATCGCGGCTGATCGAAGTCAAGCCGGCGGCGACCAGGCGAAGGTCGGGCAGGTTGGTCGCGTCGAGGCGGCCGCCGAGTCCGGTCTCCAGCACCATCGCCTCGACCCTGGAGTTGGCGAAGGCGACGAACGCGGTCGCGGTGAGGATTTCAAAATACGACGGCGCCATGCCGTCTTTCCGCATTTCCGCCGCTTCGTGCAGGACGGAGGCGCACGTTTCGACAAAGCGCTGTTCGCCTATCGGCCTGCCGTTGACGACGATGCGTTCGCGCAAATTGTTGACGTGGGGCGAGGTGTACAATCCGGTCTTCAACCCGGCGGCGGAGAGGGCCGCCGCGACCAGATGGCTCACCGATCCCTTGCCTTTGGTTCCCGCGATATGCACGGTCGGGATGGCGGCGTGGGGCGAGCCAAGGCGTTTCATCAACAGGCCCATGCGCTCCGAACCGCCGTCCAAACATTCGGCGACGGGCGCGGCGCGCTCAAGATTCGCGTACGTATCGAGGTTTTCCAGCACTTCCCGATAACTCGGCAATGTATATGTATCCACGTTTACTCCCAAATATATGTACAGCGAAATGAACAAGTAACAATGAACAATTAACAATGATGATCAAATTATCAATGAACAATGCCAGCCGCGCAGTTGCGGTTTCCCATTGTTCATTGGGTGTAATTTTGGCATCATTGTTCATTGTTCATTGTTCATTATTACTTGTTAATTACAGTTCTAGTTCCCTTCCGCCATGTTCTTGTCTTCTTCCGCCACTTTGCGCCGGTTTTCTTCCGAAAGCTGGCGGATGGCGGCGAACAGCGGCGTGTCGGGAAGCCCTCCGATCATGTCTCCCAGGACCATCATGGCTTCCTGCAGATACGCGTTTTCCTCCAAATCGACATAGCGTTCCTCTCCCTTGAAGTCGCGCAGATACGAGGCTATGCCGTACCGTATTTCTTTCCGGACCAGTTCGCGGTCGATCATCTCCTTCGGATATTTGGCGACCAGGGTGTCGTACAGCGAATCGAATTCGGGATACGCGGACGCGTCCATGTTGTCGAACTCGAGCAGGGCGCGGTATGTTTGCTCATAGCGGTTGAAGCGGTCGTTTTCGTCGAGCCAGAAGGTGACGTCGTGTTGATCGCGGATTTTCCAGCGCGCTTCCGCTTCGGTGGCGGAGAGTTCGTTTTCCGGCACCTTGTTGTCGGGGTCGATGCCTTTTTCATGGATGCAGTCGCCGTTGGGCAGGTAATACTTCGCCACCGTCAGTTTGATGCGGGAGCGGTCGTGGGTGGTGCGGACGCCGATAAGCGATTGCACCGAGCCTTTGCCGTAGGTTTTTCTGCCGACAAGCGGGGCGCGCTTGTGATCGCGCATGGCGCCGGCGAGAATTTCGGCGGCCGAGGCGGTGCCGGGATTCACGACGACCGCGACCGGGTTCCGGTAATACGGGCGGCCGATGCCAGCCTTGTATTCGGTCACGCGGCGCGAGGTTTTCTTGCCCCGGCTGGAGACGATCAGTTTGCTGTCGCCGATGAACAGCTTGGCGACGTCGACGCCGGAAACCATGACGCCTCCCGGATTGTTGGCGAGATCGAGGATCACGCCCTTGACGCCCTGGCGGTTGAAATCGGTCAACGCGTCCTTGACCAGCGCGGCGGTTCCCTTGACCCGGCGGTACGGATCGCCGTCGTTGAAGGAATTGATTTTGATATAGCCGATGTCGCCGGGCAGGATCTGGGAAACGACCGATTCGATTTGAATGACTTCGCGGCGCACGGCGATTTCGCGCGGTTCCTTCCACGAGCGGCGGTAGACGCGGACCTTGACGGTCGTGTTCGGTTCGCCCTTGAGCAGTTTGATGATGTCGTTCTGGTTCATGTCGGCAAGATCGACGTCGTCGATTCTGTCGATGACGTCCATCGGTTTCAGGCCGGCGCGGTATGCGGGCTTGTCGAACATCGGGGTCAATACGGTGAAGCGGCCGTCGCGCATGCCGACCCAGGCGCCGATGCCGCCGTAGTTGGCCTTGAGTTGCGATTCGAAATCGGAAAAATCCTCTTCGTTCAGATAATCGTTGAACTGGTCGAGCGAGAACAGGAGGGCGCGGGCGCTCGATTCGCCGAGGTTTTTCGGTTGAAGACGCTTGGCCTGCTCTTTGTCGTCGTCGTCGGCGGCGTAGAAGTCGCGGATTTTCTGCACCACTTCCGATATGAGGCGGATGGTGAAATCGTCGCGTCCGATCTCGTCGTCGAGGCGCGCGTTGATCAGGAGCAGGTTGCTTGCCCGTTCGCCCACGGAACCGGGCATGTCGGCGAGGTGCCGGATCTCGTTCTGAATGGCGGAGAAGCGGTCGGTTTGGCCGAGCGCGAGCGTCGCTTCGGCGCGGGCGATGGCGCTTTCGCCGTTTTGGCGGATGTCTTCGAGCACATCGAACGCTTGGGGCCGGGAGGACAATTTCCACAAGCTGGCGGCAAGTTCGACCTGAAGGAGTTCGGGGACGCCCGGGGCGTCTATCATGATGCCGATGCGCGCCGTCGCGTATTCGCCGCCCCATTTTCCCATGATTTGCACCGCGTCCACGCGTTTCGCCATTGGAATGGTTGCGTCCATGGCGACGGTTTCAAGTCCCTGCACGCCGCCGCGCTGATCGCCCAATTTCAAGAGGGCTGCCGAGGCGGCGATTCGTTCGCCGGGGGTTCTGGCGAGATCGTTTGCGGCGTTGGTCAATTCTTCATCGGCCAGCCGTCCGAGGCGGGCGAGCGAATCGGCTGTATCCCACACCGGTTCGTCGGGGTTGGCCGCCTGCATGGCAAGGATGGAGGCGACATCGCCGGCAAACGCGGGAGCGGAGAGAAGGGCCAAAACCGCACCCAGCAAAACGCCAAGAAATTTCTGTCTCATGAACAGTCCTTACGATAATAATTGATTCCCGGTACAAACCGAATAATTATTGCCAAAACGCCATGAAGCGCAAGCCGGTACGAACAAAAACGTGCCAAATCAGCCCAAACCCTTTGTCTGCAATCCTATAACTCATGGTATATAAGGCATCTGGCGCGCCGTCATGTTTTATCGTCCAAAGCGCCTCCCCAGTTCGTCCCATCCTATGCGTATGGCGGTTGGCCGTCCGTGGGGACAGGTCGGGAGTTGGCCTTGGGAGAAAAACCGGTCGAGGAGCGACAGCATTTCCTCTTCCGGCAGCGTTCTTCCCAGCAAGACGGAGGACCGGCAGGCAAGGGAGGCGAGGAGCGTTTCATGTGCCCGGTCCAGGGTTCTTCCGGCTTCTCCGACGTCGGCCAGTATTTGGCGCACCAGTTTTTCCACTTGGGCGGGGGGAATGAAGGACGGGACGGCGGTGACAGCCAGCCGGTTCGGAGCGGTTCGTTGTATGGCGAAGCCGTATTCTTCCAGCGCCGGCGCCGCTTCGTCCGCCGACGCGGTTTCGGTGGGGGAGAGTTCCATTTCCACCGGCAGGAGGAGGGTTTTTCCCTGTCCGCCTTTTTTCCGTTCTTCGACCAGCCGGTCGTAATTCCAGCGTTCGTGCAGGGCGTGCGGGTCGACCATGAGCAGGCCGTCCGGGCTGTCGATAATGATATACTTGCCGCCCACCTGCCCGATAACCCGGTGCTGGCTGATATGCCCGACCGGCGTTGCGGCCGGCGGGAGCGGTTCGGCGTCGCGCCGCCGGATGGTTTCGCGGACGGCGGAGAAATCGACGGTTGAGAAATCCTCCGCCGGTTTTCGCGCAAAGGTTGCAGGCATGTCGAATTTTCGCTGAGCCGGCTCGCGCCGGCTTTCTCCCGCGCCCGATGCGGGAACATGCGGCGCATCATGTTCTCTCGTCCGCGCCGCCGATCCCGTCGGCTGAACGGTTGCGATGGTCGGGACGCTTGCCAGGCTGGAGAGGGCGAGGCGGATGGCGTGTCGCACGCCGCTTATCAGGATGCGTTCCTGTTCGAAGCGGACTTCCTCCTTTGCCGGATGGACGTTAACATCGACTTTGGCGGGGTCGACGTCGAGGTTGATAATGGCGAAGGGGTGTTCGCGCGGCGGAAGAATGCCCGCGAACACGTCGCTCACCGCTTTGGCGAGTCCGTAGTAGCGGATCCAGCGCCGGTTGACCAGAACGTAGATGTCTTTGGTTGTTTTGCATCCGTACGGCGGTTTAGCGAAATAGCCCCGGACGGACAGCCCTTCGGCGATCTCGCCCGCGAACGGCATGAGGCGGTCGGCGATTTGTTTGCCGAAAATATCGCCGATGCGGGCCTTCTGGTCCTGCGCCGGGCGGACGGAGAGCATCATGCGGTCTCCGTTTTGAAAGCGGAAACCAATATCCGGGTTGCCGAGGGCGAGCCGGGTCAGGATTTCCGCCGTGCGGGTGCCTTCGGAGGCGGGTTGTTTGAGAAAGTTCCGCCGGGCGGGCGTGTTGAAAAAGATATCGCGCACTTCAATGCGGGTGCCTTTCCGGGGCGGCGCGGGGGTAAGGCGGACGATGACGCCGCCTTCAACGATCAGTTCGTGTCCGTCTTCGTCGACGCCTCTGCCGGTCGCGATGGCGAGGCGGCTGACCGAGCCGATGCTTGGCAGCGCTTCGCCGCGAAAACCGAAGGTATGGATGGCGAAGATATCGTCGACGTCGCGGATTTTCGAAGTGGCGTGTCGTTCGAGGCTGGCGACGAGGTCGTCCTCGTCCATGCCGCAGCCGTTGTCGGATACTCGAATCAGGCGGTGTCCGCCTTCCTCGAGTTCGATTTCGACCAGGGTCGCGCCGGCGTCCATGGAGTTTTCCGCCAGTTCCTTGACGACGGAAGCGGGTCGTTCGATCACTTCGCCGGCGGCGATTTTATTTTGCACCGTTTCCGGCAGCACGTGGATAATCCCCATTCATTTCTCCGGATTGTCCGCGAACCACGCCCGCGCTTTCAGCACATCCCCTCCCACTTTCCGCATCAGCCCGGAGGTTCGGGGAAAACGCTGAACGTCGCGCAATTTTTCGTAAAAGAAGACTTCCGCCGTTTTTCCGTACAGATCGCCGTCGAAGTCGAGCAAATGCGTTTCGATGAGAAAATCCGTCATTCCCGCCTCGATTTCCATTTCGGTGGGCGGGCGGCCGATGTTGGTGACGGAGTCGCGGAGCACGGCGTCAATCAGCGTCCGGGTCAGGTAGACGCCCGCGGGCGGACGCAGTTCGTGGTGCGGGTCGAGGTTCAGGGTGGGGAAGCCGAGGTGTTTGCCGTTTCCTTGTCCGTGCACGACGGTGCCTTCGACCGAGAATTTCCGGCCGAGGAACAGTTCGGCCCGTCCGAGATCGCCCGACTGGACGGCGAGCCGGATGGCGGTGGAACTGACGACCGAGTCGTTCACCACCACGGGCGGAACGGCGACAACGGGGAATCCCCATTCCTTGCCCCATTGTGCGAGGGTGACGGCGTTGCCTTCGCGGTTGTGTCCGAAGGATGCGCTTTCCCCGAGGACGACGGCGCTGGCGTTGAGTCGCCGGAGGAAGTATTCTTCGGCGAAATGTTTTCCGGACATGAGCGAAAAATCCAGGGTGAAGGGCAGTACCCACGCCGCGTCCAACCCTGCCTGCGCCATGAGCCACAGTCGTTTTTCCAGGCTGCAGATGGACAATGGCGCCGCCCGTCCGAGCGCCTGGCGCGGGTGGGTGGCGAAGGTGACGGCCATGGACGGCACGCCCAGCGGTTTGGCGGTTTGTTTCAGCGTTTCGATGATTGTTTTGTGCCCGCGGTGCACGCCGTCGAAAACGCCTATGGTCACGGCGGGGCGGAATTCGGAGAGCGGGCAGTCGTCGGCTGGGCCGTAAATTTGCATAGGATATCTTTCCACAAATGATTCGGAAGGCGTTGTTCTTCCGGGGGCATTCCTTGTCTGAAGGGCACAGTATACAATTATAGCGGTATAGCGGCAATCCGGCAATACAGGGCAAGGGGATTGTCTTTTCTCTTTCCTCCCGGAGGCGGTTTGGGGTAATGTAGTGTTGCGTGTTGGGTGATGTTTTGGATGGTGAAAGGGGGAACTTCCTCGTATGGATGGCGTATTTTTGACCAATTTGTTGGTTTGGTATGTGGTTTTTTTATTTTCGACGACGTTGCATGAGGCGTCGCATGCGGTTATGGCGAAGGTGGCGGGCGACGACACGGCGTATCGCGCGGGTTCGGCGACGTTGAATCCGCTTCCGCACATTCGTCGCGAGCGGGTGGGGATGATTGTTGCGCCGCTGGTTTCGTTTTTTTTGAATGGCGGGAGTTGGATGATCGGTTGGGCGAGCGCTCCGTACAATCCGTATTGGGCGGTTCGGTATCCTCGTCGTTCGTTTGTGATGTCGTTGGCGGGTCCGTTATCGCATTGCATTCCTGTTTTTGTTGCGTTTATGGGGATGGTTATCGGTCTTCGGACGGGTTTTTTCTCGTTTCCGGGGATGTATGACACGTTATATCCGGTGACGGTGGGTGCGGGGGGTGCGGGTTTTGCGTATCCGCTTGCAATGTTGTTCAATATCACGTTGCAGTTGAACATTATTCTTCTTGTATTCAATTTGATGCCGTTGCCGCCGTTGGACGGGTCGGAGGTATGGTATTTGTTTATCAAGAGGGAGGAGACGCGGTTGCGGTGGCGGTACATGGCGAATTCGTATGCATTTGCGGGTTTGTTGTTGGCCTGGTATTATTTCCCGCATGTATTTATGCCTGTGTGGCGTATTGTCATTCGTTTGCTGTATAATGTGGGCGTCTAGACATATCATGCCGAAGGCTGACTGACGCGCATTTCAGTAAAAGACTGCGAGCCCGTGTCGGACACACGGTCTTTTACTGAAATGCGAAACGCTCGACAGTCTTCGGCATGATACGCTATGACAATGTCGAAAGAACCGTTTCCGCCAAATTGCCCTCCCCCACCGGCGTATTGCCAAGATTCTTCGCAACCGCAGCCATGCGCTCCACCGAACGCATCCCCTCCACACGCTCCGCCTCAAGCCGACGCGCCTCGCGAATCTTCGCCACCTCGTCGTCCGAACGCACTACCTTCGGCGGAATATTGTCAATATACGCCAACTGATCAATCGCCTCGTCAGGATTGATCTTGAGCGCCGCATCCGGAAAGCGCGCCGTAATCTCGCCCGCCAAAGCCAGAAAATGCGTCATCCCCGAAAGCCCCGCCTGCTTCTGCGCCTGCGCCAGCATCGACGTATAATCAATCCGAAGAACCGCCCCCGCCAAATCCGCCGGAGGCGGGGGAATCATTCCGAAATCCTCCGCCATAATGTTGAACACCCGTTCAAGCACCGGATCGAACAACTCCGCCTGGAACCGCTCCAACACCGGACCCAACACCGACGCCTTCTCCTCCACCAACTGCGTCACCTCCGTCGCCGTCATGCTGGAAGTCCGCGTATGAACCATCAAAAACAACGGATTGTAAAACGTCTGCTGAATGCGGCTCTCGACATCCTGAATCTTCAACCTGATATTGGCGAAATCAAACTGCGGCCGCATAAGCGGACGAAACAAATGCTGCGCTTCCTGAGGATTCGCGCCGACAATCGCGCCCGGGCGAATCTCGCCCCGCGCCAACCTGTCCTTCATCGAGTCGGAAACCAGCCAGGCCGGATCGGCAATCCAGTTGACCGAATTGACATAGGCCCGTTCCTGCGTCTGCAATTGGCGAATGTCCGCCAGCGCCATTTGCCCGGGACTATACCCGTACACGTCGTCGCCAATGGCCCCCCAGCGGACGGCGACAAACGGTTTCGAGCGGTAGCCCCGCCGCGCCAACACCAAAGGCGCGTCGCCCCGCTCAAGAAAATACACGGACTCGTATTGCCAACGCGCACTGTACGAATTGTCGCACATGCCCCACGGCTGAATCGCCTGGATAACCACAAACGTCCTGTCAAGCCGCTTGTCGTCCAGCGCTTGCCGGACCGCTTCCGGAAGAACCTCCCTCCCGAACGCGCTCTCCATGTGCGGAGCCGTCATGGTGAGCCGACGATACACGGTATCGATCCGCAAATCGGCGCCGCACGCCAGCCGGTATTCCCCGCAGGTCAAAGTGCGGAAACGAACAACCCCGACCCCCGTGTCCCGCTCCATCAACGTCACGCCCTGCCCATACGCCAGCGCCTCGTAGTATAAATCCTGGACCGCCGCGTAAAAATTCGACTGCGCCAGCACCTGGCGCTGGCGGTTTTGCACCGTATGAATCCAGGCCCGCACTTCCGTCACTTCCATTTTTTCCTCGTCGGGGTGACTCAATTCGAACCATGGGCGGGACGGACTGGTCAGCCCGCCGTGAAGCCCGGACGCGGCGGTGTGAATCGCGTTGTAGGTGACGGAATTATGAACGTTCTGCCCGCGCCGCACTTCGGCGGCGTCGCGGCTGGAATGAAGAAACCGCCCGCTCCACGGCAACACGTATTCATTCACCTCCCGCCACAAATTTTTCCACGGATCGGCAAGCGCGTCCAACTCGTTCCAGCGCTTTCGGTACAACGCCGCTTCCGGACGCCCGGGCCGCGCATCCGCCTTTTCGTTCTCCCGTATGATCGCTTCGTCAAATTCGTACAGCATGCCTATCCTCCCAAAAGCGACTTTTTCGCCGTATCGGCCAAACCCGACGCGCCCAAACCCGATGTGAATATTTCCGGCGCCTGCTGTTTCCGAAGCGCCGCCGTCTGGCGCTCGCGTTCGCGCTCCGCTTCCATCTGCGGATTGGCCGTTCTCCCCCCGTCCGTTGTCAATGCCGATTCCGGCACAACCGGCGCGGCCGGACGCGGCACGGCCATTGCCGTTCCGCCGGCGGGCACGGCGTCCCGGTTCTTCGACGACATGCCGCTTGACCCCAGGCCAAGCAGGCTGCCGACGCCAATCATTCCATATGCTCCCATTTCAATTCCTTTCCATCCAGCCGTAGATGTTGTACGGCTCCGATTTTTTCTGAATCCGGCTTCGTTGCCGGTTCGCATACACGGGCATGGCAAAGGTCAGGGCAAGCGCGTCGCCCAAATCGGGCGAGGCGAACCCCCGGCTTCGTATGCTGTCTTTTGATTCGAGCTGTATTTTCCCGTTGGGGGAAAGATGATATTCCGGCGTGACGAGATCGTCTTGCAGATCCGCATTTTTCTCGAGCCATGCCCCGCTTTCCAGCCATTCGCGCATGCACCACCATATTTCGGCCCGCTTGTTGACGAAGCGGTCCGCGTCCAGCGGCGTTTGCGCGAAAGACACGCCGACGACCGGATGTCTCGTGCGTTTCAACTGATCGTACACGCCGGCGCCGACCCCGGTCTGGTCGACGAAAATCGCGTCCGGCGACAATTCGTCCGCGTGCCTGGCGACCAACCCGGCCAAACGAAAGGTATCGACGCCGCGCACGACGAACAACACTTTCGCCACCATTCCCTGCCGCATGACGGCGGCGGAACGGTCCGTCCCGAGCCAGGCGGGATCGACTCCGAACACCACGGGCGCGTCGTGAATCAAGTCTCCGGGCATTTGTTTTGTCATTGCCTTTTCGACCACATCGCGCGCAATCAGGTTGAACAGGCCGGTTCGGGGAAAATCCCCCAATACCCTGACGCGGTACATGTCGGAGTCGCCGCCGTATTCGCGTTTGATTTCTTCGGCGTATGACGGAGCGACCAGGGGCGAATCGAGGCATGAGAAGCGGAGCTTGTCCCATATGCCGCGCGCGTCATGAAAGGCGTTGTGAAAGTACCCCGAGAGCCGGGTCGGATTCCCCGCCATCGCCACCCGGGCCGATTCGGTCGAAAGCGCGCCGCGCGCGACTTCGAAAATTTTGTCGTTTACGCCTGCCGCTTCATCGATAATAAAGAGGATTTCCTCCGCGTGAAATCCCTGAAGCGCATCCGGGTTTTCGGGGCGGGCGGTTCGCCCGACGATCATGCCGTTTTCGCCGCGCAGGGTGATTTTGTCCGCCGTGACGCAAAAGTTCCTGCGCAACGATTCGTCCATATTGCCAAGCAGTCGTCGCATTTCCCGCCACAACACATCGTGTAGTTGATGGCTGGTCGGCGCGGTGCACGGCACCAGCGCGCCCGGTCTTGTTGCCAGGAACCACAAGGCGCTTGCCGCGAGCGCGGTCGATTTTCCTGTTCCGTGTCCCGAGCGCACTGCCACTCGCGCCCCCGGTTTCGCCAATGCTTCGAAAAACTTGAGCTGTTGCGTCGTCGGTTCCAATCCGAGTGCGTTTTTCGCGAAGCATCCGGGGTCGGCCACCATCAGTTCGTTCCATGCAAATTTTTGTTCTTCCAAGATAATCCTCCATATTCGCGTCTTCATGACTGTTTTTTGGGTCGGACAGTCACCGGATTGTTTTATATGAGCGTTCATGCGCGTTCGGCCGTTTTTTTTTGAAAACCGGCAGAAAGATGATCACGACATC
>DAIPJX010000250.1:0-3353 GCA_036770065.1 Planctomycetota bacterium | reverse complement strand
GTTCCCTGGCCGTTCCAAGCGAGCCTTCGGCCGCGAGCGCCAGGTCGAGCGCGTCGTTTCCGCTTGCGATGCCGCGTTTTTCCAATTCTCCGGCGAGCGTGTCCGGCGCGAGCGGGGCGATGCCGATGCGGCGGCAGCGGCTGGCGACGGTTGCGGGCAGGCGGTCGCGGGCGTTGACGGTCAGGATGATCAGGGCGTTGCCGGGCGGTTCTTCCAGCGTTTTCAGAAATGCGTTGGCCGCTTCCGGGCGCATGCGTTCGGCGTCCGGGATAACGGCGACGCGCCATTCGCCTTCCACCGGCCGCAGTCGGAGGAAGGGGAGGAGCGGTTCGTGATTGATCGGTTCGCCGCCGGAGCGTTCGACAAAGCGCCCAAGCCTGAGTTCGGCCGGTTCGCGCGGCAGTTCGAGATAGTCGGGGTGGGCGTTGTTCGCCAGCATGCGGCATGATTTGCATGCGCCGCACGCGTTTTCGGCGGCGGTGTCGGGGTTCATGCACAAGCGACGCGCGGCCAGCGCGTGGGCGAAGGTTGTTTTGCCGACGCCGCGCGCGCCTTCCAGCATGTAGGCGTGTGCGAGCCGGCCGAGGGCGAACTCGCGCCGGAATCGGGTTGTGGCTTCGTGCTGACCAAGAATGTCGTCAAACGACCAGGGCATATGGTTTCCGTTTTTGCTTTCGGTTATTTCATGTTCAAGAATGTTTCTTCCGCGTTGTAGCTGGAGCGGACGAACGGCCCGCAGGCGACGGATTTGAATCCGAGCGATTGCAGCGCCCGTTCCAGTTCGGCGAACTCTTCCGGCGGCACGTAGCGTTCGACTGGCAGCGTGCGCGGGGACGCTGGTTGCAGGTATTGTCCGACGGTGACGATGTCGACGCCGACGTCCCTGAGCGCTTCGGCTGTTTCGAGAATTTCGTCCATTTCTTCGCCGAGGCCGAGCATGAGCCCGCTTTTGGTTGCGAGATCGGGCTGTCGTTCCTTGACGAAATCGAGCAGGGCGAGGCTCTGGTCGAAATCCGCTTGTGGCCGGACGCGGTTGTAGAGCCGCTCCACCGTTTCCATGTTATGGTTGAAAACGTCGGGAAGCGCGTCCGCCGCGACGGCCCATGCGTCCTCGTCGCCCCAGAAGTCGGGTACGAGAATTTCTATCGTCGTCTCCGGAGCAAGCCTTCGAATGGCCTCGACGGATGCGGCGAAGTGCGCCGCGCCTCCGTCGGGGAGGTCGTCGCGGGTGACCGAGGTGACGACTGCGTGTTTGAGGCGGAGTCGCTGTATTGCCTGGGCGAGCCGTTCCGGTTCTTCCGGATCGAGCGGCGCGGGCGCGCCCGATTCCATGGCGCAGAAGCGGCAGGCGCGGGTGCATTGCGGTCCCATCAGGAGAAATGCGGCCCGTCCCCGGCTTTTGCATTCGAGCGAATTCGGGCAGCGTGCTCCCCGGCACACGGTATCGAGCCGCAGGTCGGAGAGCGTTTCGCCGACGCCTTCGTTCTGGTTCAGGGGGATTTTTTTGTTGAGCCAGGGCGGCAGTCGCCTGACCGGTTTTGCGTCAGCCATCGGCTTTCCGTTTCCTTTTCCGAAAAAACGCCTCCCGCGAAGAGGAGGCGTCGGGTTGTCCTGTTGTTTGTTATTCCCACTCGATTGTCGCCGGCGGCTTGGACGAGACGTCGTAGACGACCCGGTTGACGCCGCGCACTTCGTTGGTGATGCGGCGGGATATGCGGCGGATGATGCCGTAGGGGATTTCCGCCCAGTCCGCCGTCATGCCGTCTTCCGATTCGACCAGGCGCAGCGCGACGACGCTATCGTACGTGCGCTGATCGCCCATGACGCCGACCGTGGCCTGGGAAAGCAGAACGGCGAAAGCTTGCCAGAGCTTTCTGTACCAGCCGGCGGAGTGGATTTCTTCAAGAACGATGGCGTCGACTTCCTGCAGGAGCGCGACGCGCTCGGCCGTGACTTCGCCCATGATGCGGACGGCGAGGCCGGGACCGGGGAAGGGGTGGCGGCGCAGGTCGTCTTCGGGAATGCGGAGGGTGACGCCGAGTTCGCGCACTTCGTCCTTGAACAGTTCGCGGAGGGGTTCGAGCAGTTGGAAGCCGAGTTTTTCGGGAAGTCCGCCGACGTTGTGGTGGCTTTTGATGACGGCCGCGTTGTTGCCGCCGTAGCCGCCGGAGGATTCGATGACGTCGGGGTAGAGCGTTCCCTGCCCGAGGAATTTGGCGTCCTTGATTTTGGACGCTTCTTCCTGGAAGACTTCGACGAAGACGCGCCCGATGGTTTTCCGTTTTTCCTCCGGGTCGGTGATGCCTTTGAGGGCGGAGAGGAAGCGGTCGCCGGCGCGGACGCCGATGATGTTGAAGCGGTTTTCGTAGCGCGACATGACGCGTTCGAATTCGCCTTTTCTGAGAACGCCGTTGTCGACGAAGATGCAGGTCAGTTTGTCGCCGAGCGCTTCGGAGAGGAGGACGGCGGTGACGGTGGAGTCGACGCCGCCGGAGATGCCCATGACGGCGCGGGCGTCCCCGACTTTTTCGCGGGTTTCCCTGATGGCGGTTTCGGCGACGTCCGACATGACCCAGTCGCCTTTGCATCCGCATACTTTATAGAGGAAGTTTTCGAGAATTTCTCCGCCCAGCGGCGTGTGTTGCACTTCCGGGTGGAATTGCAGGCCGTAGAATTTTTTGTCCGGCAGATAGAAGGCGGTGTGCGGGCAGTCTTCCGTCGCCATGATGTCGATGGCGTTTTTGGGGAGTTCCATAACCCTGTCGCCGTGGCTCATCCACACGTCGAATTTTTTGGTCAATCCTTCGGTCAGCGGCGCTTTCGCGACGACGTGCGCCTGGGCGCGTCCGTATTCGCGCACGTTGGAGGGTCCGACTGCGCCTCCGAGGTTTTTCGCCATGAGTTGCGCGCCGTAGCAGATGCCGAGGATCGGCAGGCCCATGTCGAATATTTTCGGGTCGATTTTCAGCGCGGTTTCGTCGTAGACGGAATTGGGGCCGCCGGACAGGACGAGGGCGGTCACATTTTCCTTTTTCAGTATGTCCATTGACGCCGCGCCGCTGAACAGGCGCGAGTGCACCCTGAGCTCTCTGAGCCTGCGTACGATAAGGCCGGTATACTGGGACCCGTAATCAAGAACAGCAACGGACTGGAACACCTGTTTCTCCTCTATGTATTGAGTGTCGCTTACACACTGTTTTGTAAAAAAAACGCCGGTTATCGTGATCGCTTCAGCACCGCTTCGATGAACGACAGGAACAGCGGATGCGGGCGGAGGGGTCTGCTTTTGAATTCGGGATGCGCCTGGGTGGCGACGAACCACTGATCGCCGCCGAGAGTGACGATCTCGGGGT
>DAIPJX010000043.1:0-12592 GCA_036770065.1 Planctomycetota bacterium | reverse complement strand
CGCCCTCTCAAACGATGCAACGTTGTGATGCAAAGCGCGCGGTAGCGCGCGATTGACAATGCAAGAATTTTCCGCCATTATTCATTGTTCATTATTCATTATTAATTGGTACTCATTCCCATACGGCCATCGCTTCGGGAGCCTGGCGCGCGACCGCATTTTCAACCAGGCCCATCGCCGCGCCCTCCCCGAAATCACGAAAAAAATCGACCAGCCCCGGTGTCCGACGAAAACCGATAATCCGCATATTGGTCGCGCCCACTTCTTCCTCAATTGCGAAAATCGCATCCTCAAGGTAGCCGACAGAATCAATCAGCCCGGCCTCGAGCGCCGCCTCAATCGTGAAAATGCCGCCGTCGGCAAGCTTTCGAACGTCTTCAACCGGCAAATTCCTCCCCTCGGCGACAACAGAGACGAAACGTTCGTGCGCCGCCTCGATATAGTTCTGCAACACCGCCCGCTCCTCCGGCGTCATTTTGCGGAATACGCTGCCAATGTCTTTTCTCTCGCCCGAAGTAACGGGATTGACCTCAATGCCGAGTTTCTGCAACAGTCCCGATACCTGGAAATGCTGCATAATCACGCCAATCGACCCGATCGTCGCGGTAGGGCTCGCGATGATTTTCCCGGCGCCCATCGCAATGTAATAGCCGCCGCTCGCCATCGTGCCGCCCGCCCACACCACGACCGGCATGCCGTTTTCGTGAATTTTTTTCACCTCATGGTACAACAAATCGCTCGCCGTCAATCCGCCGCCGGGCGAATCAATCTGGAGCAGGATCGCCTTGACCGACTTGTTCTCGACAGCGGCGCGAAGCTCGTCGGCAATCTGCGACATGCTCCCGGTTCCGTCCAGGGTCGATCCGTTGCCGCCAATCTCGCCATGCACCTTGACCAGCGCAATCGTACCCTCGTCCGCATCGCCGCGACGAAGAATCCTCTCCTGCATCGACAGTGACGAACCGCCGGTGAATGTTTCAAACCTTTCAAGCGCCTCGCCGGGTTTTTCCACATGCGGCGCGATGATCATGTACATTACGCCCAAAAAAGCCACCAGCATCAACACCGGCACCAACAGACTGACGCATCCGGAAATGACAAACGACTGAAAAATCGTCATGCCCGCCCCCATGCCGCGCCGGGGCGGTTGATACGGGGAAGGCGAAGAATCATGCGGTTGTTCCATATGCCACATTTCGCTTTCTAACTTTCACGAGCGTTCTTTGTTTTTTTCACTTTTTTCGGTATTCCGCGAACTGCTTTTTTCGCATTCCCGCCGTGCCGCCTCCCCTTCGCCTTGCCGGCCTTTTCCGGATCCGCCTCCATATTGGGCAAGGCAAACGCATGCGCCCGCTTCGGGAAGGCAAGCGGCAGCATCTGCTCTATCCTGTCTATGGGATGGAAGGTTATGTCCTTGTGCACCTCAGGCTGCAATTCATCAAGATCGTGGATATTGCCGGCGGGCAGGATAATTTCACGAATGCCGCCGCGCCGCGCCGCCAGCACTTTTTCCTTGATGCCGCCGACCGGGAGCACCTTGCCGCGCAACGTAATCTCGCCCGTCATGGCAAGGCGCGGCTTCAGCGGAGTGCCGGTCAAAAGACTGACCAGCGCCGCGACCAGCGTAATGCCGGCCGATGGACCGTCCTTGGGCGTTGCGCCTTCGGGAAAATGAACGTGGATGTCGTGGTTGTCGAAGAAATTCTCTTCCAACCCGAGCAAGGTTTCACGCGTCCGAATCCACGACAACGCCGCTTGCGCGCTCTCCTTGATAACGTCGCCGAGGCGGCCTGTCAGCAACAGGCCCTTTTTACCCGCCATCATGCTTGCCTCGATAAACAGCAAATCCCCGCCCGACGCGGTCCAGGCAAGCCCGACCGCGACGCCGGGCACTTCGGCGCGCGAACTGGTGGCGGCGAAAAAATGAGGCGGGCCAAGATACGTTTTCACATCTTTGGCGGTCACGGTGAACGGACCGCGCTTGCCCTCCGCCACCTTGACCGCGAGCTTCCGGATTATCGTGGCAAGCTCGCGCTCAAGATTCCGCAGGCCCGACTCCCGGGTGTACGAATCAATGACCGTCAGCAAGGCGTTCTGATCTATCTTGACCTTTTTCGCGCTCATGCCGTGATCGGCAAGGACGCGCGGAATAAGAAACTTCCGGGCAATCTTTACCTTTTCCTCGGCCGAATAGCCGGAGAGGCGGAGAATCTCCATGCGGTCGAGCAAAGGAGAGGGAATGCTGTCCAGCGTGTTCGCCGTCGTAATGAAGACGACCTTGGACAAATCGAACGGCGCGTCCAGGTAATGGTCGCGGAAATTGAAGTTCTGTTCGGGATCCAGCACTTCCAGAAGCGCCGACGACGGATCGCCGTGCATGTCGGAGACAAGCTTGTCCACTTCGTCCATCATGAAAACGGGATTCTTCGTTCCCGCGCGGCGTACGCCCTGAATAATGCGCCCCGGCAACGCGCCGACATAGGTGCGGCGGTGGCCGCGAATTTCCGCCTCGTCCCGCACGCCGCCCAAGCTGATGCGTTCGAATTTGCGGCCCATCGCCTTGGCTATGGAACGGCCCAACGACGTTTTTCCCACGCCGGGAGGGCCGACGAAACAAAGAATGGGACTGCGCCCGGTCGGGTGAATTTTCCGCACGGCGAGAAATTCGATAATGCGGTCCTTGACCTTCACCAAATCGTAATGATCGGCGTCCAGGATTTTCCGCGCCTTCACCATATCGAGACGATCTTCCGTCTCCGTGGTCCACGGAAGCGACACCATCCAGTCGAGGTAGGTGCGTGCGACCGTGTACTCGGCCGAACCGGGCTGCATGCGTTCAAGCCGGGAAAGCTCCCGCTTCGCCTCCTTCGCCGCCTCTTCGGGCATGCCGGATTCTTCGATGCCTTTTTCCAGTTCGTTGATTTCGACCCGATCGTCCGCGTTGTCGCCGAGTTCGTTCCTGATGGCGCGGAGCTGCTCGCGCAGGAAAAACTCGCGCTGGCCCTGATTGATCTTTTGCTTGACGTCCTCATGAATCTTCGTGCCAAGCTCGACAATCTGCATTTCCCGCTCAAGCAGAACCGATATCTTTTCCAAACGCTCGCGAATATCCGCGGCGTCCAAAATGCCGCAACGCTCCTCCATGGACAAATTCAGGTTGGCCGCGACCAAATCGGCGAACCGCCCCGGCTCGGTAATATTGACGACGGAGAGCTTGACCTCGCTTGGCGCGTGGGGGAGCATTTCAAGAAGGCGGTTGAACTGATCGCGCACGGAACGGTGCAGCGCGTCCAGGCCGACGCCGGGATTAAGCGCGTCCTTCAACTCCGACGTTTTAGCGGAAAAATACGGCTGGCGCTGAAGAATGCTTTCCACGCGAATGCGTTTCAAACCCTGCACCAGCAGACGAACGCCGCCGTCGGGGAACTTGATCATTTTAAGAATAACGCCGGCGCAGCCGCGATCGTGCAGCGGCGCCGGATCCGCCGCGTCCGCCTGCGGATGAAGCAGCGGGACAAAGGCGACGAACCGGTCCTGCAACAGGACGTCGTCAATCAGTTTGATGTCGCGCGGCTCGCTTATGACATGGGTCAGAAGCATGTCGGGAAACAGCACCGAGTCCCTCAACGGCAGCACCGGAAGCACATCGGGCGTTCCCGGCTTGTGATCGGGATCGATGACCGATGCGGACGGGCTTTCATTGTCCGACGCAACTTCGTTCCGTTTTTCCTTGTTGTTTTCATCTTCAGCCATGAGGGAACCCTTCAAACAGGGGATTGAATGCGAAGCGTAACCACGGAAAAAATCGGACGTTCCCCAAACGGCAGGAAAATCTCCAATACCCCGTCACGAAGCACGGCCCTGCAGTTGTCTTCCGCCACCGGCTCCGGCAGGACAATCACTTTGCCAAACTCTCCCCTCGACACCTCCATGTGAATATACCGTTTGCTTCGCGATGGACACAACGCCCGCCTCACTCCCCGAACCAACAAACGCTGCCCGTCGATAAAAGCCTCGACCGAAGACGCGCCGACGCCGGGCAAATCCATCTGCACCAGAAATCCGCCCTCCACTTCGAGCAAATCGGCCGCCGGTTGCCAAATGTCCTGGCCGTCCGACGCGCCCGAAAAGTTTCCGCCGCCGACCGCCATCATGCCCGCCTTGCCGCCAACGAAAAATATTTTCCCTAAAGTCGACATTCTGTTCCTCCGTCACCACGGCGCCACGCGACTCGTTTCACGCCCTCGCATCCAAGGATATCCCCTCGCCTCCCCAATGGCAAGGCCCAAACGCAAATACCCGCGCACGCTCCCGCACGCCCCGGAGCCATACTCCATGGAGATGAACAGGAAATAATATTGACATTCCATATTGTCCTTTTTATGATGAACAAAAGCTGGATGCGTCTTGTCGGCGGATCTGGCGATGATTCCTGGATGCTTTTCGTGAAACTGGCAAAAAAAGGAACCGGTTTGTTCCCCTCCATCTGCGTTTTCAGCATAACGGCGGTATGCATCGCTACCCATATCCTTGTCAGGAATCGGGTTGCCATAGCGTATGCCGCACTTCCGATCCGTATCGGACTGAAGGCGCAGCGACCGGATTTCACGATACAATTACACTCTCCGTATACAACCCGTCCCAACCACCAACTCCCAGTTTGGCGACAAGCACTATGGGCAAACGGAAAAGAGAGTTCAGCCTCCTCGTCTCCATCGCCATTCACCGACATGCGGTAACCCCGTCCATTCGACGGCATAGTGCAACCTGTCCAGCCAAATCCTTCTTTATGAAGACGCGACTAATGACTGTTGTGGCGCGGTCATTTCATTCGTTTCCATTGCCACGCTGGCCCCGGCTATCCGGCCTGCCGAACGGAAACGAGTTAATGCCGTCGACGGCGCAATACAAGCGCCCAAACGGTTTTGCATACGTGGAAGGTGGTGCCTAAATGCTCGAGGTTATGTATGTGGCTGCCGGCGTTGTCGCCGGCCTGGTTGTACGGCATTTTTACGTCAAAGCCAGACAGAAAGCGGCCGAAAACGAAGCGGTCGAAATCCTCAGGAAAGCGCGGGAAGAAGCGAAAAAATTCCGACAGGACGCGGAAGTCTCCGCCAAGGAAGAACTTTTGGTCGCCAGGGAAAAACTGGAAAACGACGCCAAAAACGAACGAAACGAACTCAAGCAACTGGAAAAGCGACTGCTCAAGCGCGAAGACAATCTGGACAGAAAATCGGAAGCGCTGGAAGAAAAGGAAACGCAACTCAGAACCTCCGAAGAGCGGCTGGAAACACGCTCCCTCGATTTGGACGAAAAACAGAGTCAGGTAGCCGAACTGATTGCGGAACAAAAGGACAAGCTTCACCAGATTTCCAATTTGTCGGTGGAAGACGCCCGAAAGGAAGTGCTCGAACTTACCACCCAGGAACTGGATCACGAAATAACGGTTCTGGTCGAACGCGCAAGCACCAGAGCCAAGGAAATGGCCGAAGAAAACGCGCAAAAATACATCTCCACCGCGATTAACCGCCTCGCCATCGACTACACGACCGAACACGTCGTCTCAACGGTTGAACTCCCATCGGACGAAATGAAAGGCCGAATCATCGGCCGCGAAGGCAGAAATATCCGCGCCTTCGAAAACGCAACCGGCGTCGACGTCATCGTCGACGATACCCCGGGCGTCGTCGTGCTGTCCGGCTTCGAACCCATCCGGCGAGAAATCGCCGTCCGCTCCATGAAAAAACTCGTCGCCGACGGACGAATCCACCCAAGCCGCATCGAGGAAGTCGTCCAGAAAACCCGCGACGAAATGGAAAAAGTCATCGAGGAAACCGGCAAGGCCGTCGCGCTCGAACTCGATGTCCGCAATTTGAAACCGCGTGAAATCATGCTGCTTGGCCGGTTGAAATTCCGCACCAGCTATGGCCAGAACGTTCTCGACCATTCCCGCGAGGTCGGCTTCCTTTCCGGAATCATCGCCGCCGAATTGGGCCTCGACGAACAGCTTGCCCGCCGCTGCGGTTTGCTGCACGATATCGGCAAAGCGGTCGATCACGAGGAAGAAGGCACCCACCCCGAACTCGGCGGCGAAATCGCCAAGCGCTGCGGCGAACCGGAACAGGTCGCCAACGCCATCGTCTCCCATCACTCCGACACCGCCGCCGAAAGCCTCTACGCCACAATCGTGCAGGCCGCCGACGCCATGTCGGCCGGACGTCCGGGCGCGCGGCGCGAAACGCTCGAGAAATACGTCAAACGCCTGGAACGACTGGAAACCATTTCCAACAGTTACCAGGGCGTCGAACGTTCATTCGCCATTCAGGCCGGCCGCGAACTGCGCGTCATCGTCAAGGCCGACAAAATCACCGACAGCGAAGCGACGAGAATGTGCCGCGACATCGCCAAGCAAATCGAAACGGAACTGACCTATCCCGGCGAAGTCAAGGTCACGCTGGTCCGCGAATTCAGAATTACCGAATACGCGCGCTGAGCCGAGCCGGATGCATATGAAATACGAAACAGCCCTTCCCGTATTGCGCGGGAAAGGCTGTTGTATTTTATGCGTTCCTGTTCCTGCCGCGAAACCGCTTCGAACCGATCGGGAACCGCCATTTACCGATAACCCGCGCTTTCGATCGCTTCCCACAACCCGTTCAGATAGGTCGCGCCGAGCGCGCGATCGTACAACCCGTATCCGGGCTTGCCCGTCTCGCCCCAAATCATGCGGCCATGGTCGGGCCGAATATAGCCGTCAAACCCGGCATCGTACAGCGCCTTGAGAATCGCGTACATATTAAGCGATCCCATTCTGCTCAAATGCGGCGATTCATAGAAAGAGTGATCCGTCGTCCAGGCAACGTTGCGGGCGTGGACGAAATGAATCCGGTCGCCGTATTTCGAAATGATCGAAACAATATCGTTCGCCTTGTCCGAACCAAGGGAACCGGTGCACAACGTAATGCCGTTATGCCTGGACGGGTTGATTTCCTTCATCCGCGCGTACGAATCGGTTCCCGTGATAATGCGCGGCAGTCCGAAAATATCCCACGGCGGATCGTCGGGGTGAATCGCCAGTTTAACGTCGCATTCTTCGCACACCGGAATGACGCGCGCCGCGAAATGCGCAAAATTCTCCCACAGCTTTTCCTTGTCGATGGCCGCGTACGCGTCCATGATTGTACGCAGCCCTTCCCTGGTGTAGCTTTCGTCCCAGCCGGGAAGGGACAGTTCGGTCGCTTTCGGATCAAGCGCCAGCATCGCCTGATGATCATAGGCGAGCGCGGTGGATCCGTCCGGCAGTTTCATCGACAGATCAGTCCGCAGCCAGTCAAACACCGGCATGAAATTGTAACACACAACCTTGACGCCGCACTTCGCCAATCGACGGATATTTTCGCAATACACGTCGATCAGTTCGTCACGGTTCGCCGAACCCAATTTGATGTCTTCATGCACCGGAACGCTTTCGACCACCTCAAACTCAAGGCCGGCGGCGGCGGCATCGGAACGAATGGACTCCAAGCTCTCGCTCGGCCACACCTTTCCGGGAGGCACATCGTACACGGCCGAAACAATACCCGACATTCCGGGAATCTGGGCGATTTTTTCCAGCGTCACCGGATCGGATTTTCCATACCAACGAAACGTCATTTTCACTGAACACACCCTTTCTTACACAAAAACACTCCAGATTCATTCTATGGTAAGCAAAGCGAACACCTCGTCAATAGTCACGGCAATTTATTTAAAATCAATATATTACAAGAATTACCCATTTCGCTGGAATGGTAGCGTGTCTTTAAGCGCCCCAACAAAAAAAGGGCCTGGAACACCAAGCCCTCCAACTCTGACACGAATACCAACGATACGCTATTTTATCATTCCCACTTGGCGAAGCCACTCTGTTATCCGTTCCCTGGACTGCGAGTCCAAAGCTGAAGAGCTTAGACATAAACCCTGTCGAACCGTCGCGTCCTTGTACAGAGCGATTATCGCATCGCGACTGCGAATAATGCTGCTGCCGCCATGCGTGCAAAACGGAACGACGGTTTTTCCCGCAAGGTCAAACTGTTCGAGGAACGTAAGCATCACCATCGGCATCATTCCCCACCAGATCGGATACCCAATAAACACTGTATCGTATCCGTCCATTTCTTCCGGCGACATCGTGGCGACAAGTTCCGGCCGCGCGGCATCGTCCTGTTCGGCGCGGGCGATCTCGGTCGTCTTCCTGTAATCGGCGGGATACGGATTTTTCGGAACCACTTCAAATATGTCGCCGCCGACCTGCCGCTGAATCTCTTCGGCAAACGTCCGCGTCGTGTTTGTTTTGGAGAAAAAAACCACCAACGATTTTCCCTTGCCGTTCCCCTCCGCCCTGTCTTCCGCCGGCACGGCCGTAGCCAACCCCATCGCCAACGCCATCATGAAAACAAGCCGCTCCATCCACATACCTCCTTTATCCAATATGGTTTTTAATTTATATCGACAATCCGATACGATTGATTACCTATACCCAATTTTTCCGCGTGAGTCAAAATATGCGTTCCTTTTTTCGACTCAATACGCCGGCGGAGCGATGCGCTCTCCCGTTCATCCGCGCTATAAATCAAATCCACCGAAGCCCGATCAATCGCAACCGGGTCAAGAGACGCGAGAATGCCGATATCACCCATTTCCGGTTCAGCCGGGTTGGAATCGCAATCGCAATCAACGGACAGATTATTCAATACGTTGATATAGACCATGTTTTGCGCACCCATGGCGCGAATCATGCCTTCCGCCGCTTCAGCCATCGATTCCAGAAAATTTTCCTGCGTTCCCGGCGATGAAAACGCATTCGTCTCGCTTTTGCCGGCCGTATGGACAAGACATTTTCCCGTCCGCGAGGCAACGCCGATGGCGATGTTTTTCAATGCGCCGCCGAACCCGCCCATGGCATGCCCTTTAAAATGCGAAAGAACAAGCATCGCGTCGTACCCGGAAAAATGCGCGCCGACCCGCACTTCCTTCAAATGCGTCCCGCCGGTGACCGGCAGTCGAATATCGCCTTCCGCATCCATAATGTCCACCGGCGCGACAGCAAGAAACCCATGGTCCTTCGCCGTTTGCATATGCGCCTCGACCGTGCTCCGCCGGCCGCCGTACGCCGTATTGCAATCGACAAAGACGCCGTCAACCGACTGAACCAATTCCTTGATCAAATCGGGCGACAGAAAGTTGTGCCCGCCCGGTTCGCCCATACTGAGCTTGACCGCCACCTTGCCGCCTACGCCGTGCGCGAGCGCCTTGTACACAGCCATCAATCCCGCCGGGCTTATGTTCCGCGTCATGAAAACATCCGACGCCGCGTCCGACGACGTTTCGCGACCTTCGCCCGCCCATACTTTCGGGACAAGCGCCATCGGTACGCCCCGAACCGCCAACGCGCCCGCCGCGACCGCGGCAGCTTTCAAAAAATTCCGCCTATCCATGCCCTAGCCTCCTTTTGCATACTGTCATTTCGGCATACCCACCATGACGCACTATACAAAATTCGACCTACACGAAGTCAATATGTTTTTTTCGTTTCTTTTTTCCCGACAGCGCTTCGTCCACCATCTTCCTGATATCTGGTTTCCATTTATTCGGGTTGGCGCCTTTTTTCATTTCTTCGTACCATTTGACCTTGCTTTCCAGTATTTTCACCCGCTGTTTGGCGGCATTGACTTCTTCAACCGCCCGGTCCCGCTGGCGCCTGATCATCGCATGGCGTTCGTCAAACGTGTCGTCGCCGATCCGCGCAAGTTCGATATATCGTTTTATCTCCGCCACCGACATGCCGGTTGCCCGCCAGCACTGGATAGTATAGACCCACTCGATGTCCTCGAGCGAAAACATCCGGCGTCGACTCTCCGTCCTCTCCAGCAGGGGCAACAATCCTTCGTTATCGTAAAAACGAAGCGCATGGGGAGAAATGCCCAGAACCTCGGAAACCTGCTTGACCGTGAACACGGCGTTACTCCTTCCTTGCCGAAAATCAATACCGGTTATATAATGCCCTGTCGTACACTTCTCTTTTTGACAGCGAAAGGATATACGATGAATCTGGAAAAAACACTGGTCATCCTCAAGCCGGACGCCATGAGCCGCCGCCTCGCCGGCAAAATACTGTCCCGCTTCGAAGAAAAAGGGCTCGCCATCAATGCAATGAAAATGATGAAAATCACCAAAGAACTTGCACAACAGCATTACGCCGAACATAAGGAAAAACCGTTTTTCGGGCAACTCGTCGGATTCATCACCTCCCGCTCCGTCATCGTCATGGCGCTCGAAGGCGTTGAGGCAATCGCGGTCGTCCGGAAAATGCTCGGCGCAACCTCGGGACGCGCCGCCGAACCGGGCAGCATTCGCGGCGATTTCGGCATTTCGAAATCGTTCAATCTGGTGCATGCCTCCGACTCGCCCGAGTCGGCGAAACGCGAACTGGCCCTCTTCTTCAACGACGCCGAATTCATGCCGTCGGCGACCAAAGACGAACTGGGCTGGAACTACGAATACTCCGAAGGCGGACCGAACTGAAAAACTACGAACAATCAATCATAAACAATGCCCAACGTCTCGACAACATTGGGCATTGTTTATTTGTATACCGTGCCTCTTATTTGCCTGCTACCTTCTTCCGCCGCGTTCGGGGCGGCCGCCACGACGGTCGGGAGCGGGTTTGCGCGGCGTCATGACATAAACTTCGCCGCGTTCTTCCATAATGACCGCTTTGCGGGACAGGCGCACTTTGCCCATCGGGTCGATTTCAATGACCTTGACCTTCATCGGATCGCCCTTTTGGCAAAAACCTTCCGTCGTCTCGACCCGGTTGGTGTCGAGTTCGGATATGTGGCACATGCCGTCGGTGCCGGGAAGAATCTCGACAAACACGCCGAAATCGCGCACATCCGACACGACGCCTTCGTACACTTTGCCGACTTCCGGAACTTCGACCAGGCCCTCGACCTTCTTGATGGCCTTGGCGAGCGACTCGCCGTCCGGAGCGCAAATGGTAACAATGCCGACGCCGGTGGAGTCGTCGATATTGACGTCGACGCCGCATTCTTCCTGAATGGAACGAATCATCTTGCCGCCGGGGCCGATGATCTTGCCGACCATGTCCTGCGGAACGGTGATGGCGTGGAGGCGCGGCGCGCGCGGATTGATTTCGGAACGCGGAGCCTTGATGCATTTTTCGATTTCGTTCAGAATGTGGAGGCGGCCTTCCTTCGCCTGAGCCAATGCGCGTTGCATCGTTTCGGTCGAAATGCCCTTGATTTTGATATCCATCTGAAGCGCGGTAATGCCGTCGCGGGTGCCGCAGACCTTGAAGTCCATGTCGCCGTAGTGGTCTTCGTCGCCGAGGATGTCGGTGATGATGGTCGGCTGCTTGCCCTCGTCCTGAATCAGGCCCATGGCGATGCCGGCGACCGATTTCTTGATGGGAACCCCCGCGTCCATCAACGCCAGAGTCGCGCCGCACACCGACGCCATGGAAGACGAACCGTTCATCTCCAGCACTTCCGATACGGCGCGGATAGCGTAGGCAAAACCCTGATCGTGCGGCATGACCGCTTCGAGCGCGCGCTGGGCCAGCATGCCGTGACCGATTTCGCGACGGCCCGGGCCGCGCGGCGCTTTCGCTTCGCCGACGGAGAAGCCGGGCGCGTTGTAGTGGAGATACCACATTTCTTCATACGGATTGCGCAAGCCGTCCACTTCCTGCGCGTCCGATTCGGAACCGAGGGTGATGGTGACCAGCGCCTGGGTTTCGCCGCGGGTAAACAGGGCGGATCCGTGCGTGCGCGGCAACACGTCGACGCGGCAGTCGATCGGGCGGACGGTGAAATTGTCCCGGCCGTCGACGCGGGTGTTTTTCTGGATAAGATCGCGAATCACTTCGGTCTTGACCACGGAGACCGCTTCCTTGATTTCCTTCGCGGTCGGACCTTCTTCCCCTTCTTTGGCGGCAAGCTGCTCAACGATTTCTTCGGTCAATTTGCCGGTCGCTTCGCGGCGGCCGAATTTCCCGGGCGTGCACAGCGCCGTAGCCATGCGGCCGCCGATGGCGGAGCGGACGGCGTCCAGCATTTTGGGCGGTTCGGGCGGAGTGACCGTGATCTTTTCTTTCGGCCCGGCCTTTTGCACCAGTTCGTTGATCATGTCGCAAATTTCTTTTACCACGGAATGGCCGAGGTTCAGGGCTTCGAGCATTTTTTCTTCGCTGATGTCGCCCGCGCCCGCTTCGACCATGGTGACGGATTCGGCGGTGCCGGCGAGAACGAGCTGCAATTTGCTTTTCTTTTCCTGATCGTGGGTCGGGAAAACGATCAGTTCGTCGTCAACCATGCCGATGCGGACCGCGCCGATGGGCCCTTCGAACGGGAGTTCGGAAAGGGAGAGGGCGGCGGACGCGCCGATGATGGAAAGGATGTCCGGATCGTTCTGCAAATCGGCGGAAAGGACGAGGGACTGAATCAGCACTTCGTCAAAAAATCCGTCCGGGAACAGCGGCCTGATGGGGCGGTCGGCCAGGCGCATGGTGAGGATTTCTTTGGTGGACGGG
>DAIPJX010000042.1:0-12592 GCA_036770065.1 Planctomycetota bacterium | reverse complement strand
TGCTAAATGTAAAATTCTGAGCGAAGCGAAGAATCTTCCATCATTGTTCATTGTTCATTGTTAATTGTTAATTGTCGTTTCCCTCTCCGGGTTCCGGGTGCAACCGAGCCGATTGCGCTTCCGTTTTCATCGCGGGATGAAAACGGTGGTCGCCATGTTATTCTTTTATTTGTCGGATGAGATCGATAATCGAGCCGTCGCGGTAGGTGACGACGCCGACGACTTTGTCGGTATATTGAATCGGGTCTGGTACGCCGACCATGTCTTCCGCCTGTTTTCTCAGTTCTTCGATGGTGAAAACGGGCAGTCCGGATTTTTTCAGATGTTCCACCAGGTGTTTTCTGGTCGGATTGACGGCGACGCCTCGATCGGTCACGACGACATCGATGGTTTTTCCCGGCGTGACGACGGTCTCGACCTTGTCCACGATGCACGGGATTCTTCCACGCACCAAAGGCAGGACGACAATTGCGATCGACGCGCCGAACGCGACGTCGGGATGTCCTCCGATTGCTCCGCGAATCACGCCGTCGGCTCCGGTCAGGACGTTGACGTTGAAGTCGCAATCGACTTCCAGGGCCGACAACACGCCGACGTCGAGCTGATTGACGGCGGTTCCGATGTTTCCGGGGCTTGCGTAATAGGAGGCGGAAATCTGCAAGTGGAAGCGGTTGTCGCGCAGCGATTCGGCCGCTTTCAAGTCGAAGGACTGGACATCGAGAATTCGCCGCACCAATCCTTCGTTGTACAAATCGACGACGGAACCGGTGATGCCTCCGAGGACGAACGAGGCTTTGACGTTTTCCTGAATCATCC
Source organism: Planctomycetota bacterium (assembly GCA_036770065.1). GTDB lineage: Bacteria > Planctomycetota > SZUA-567 > SZUA-567 > SZUA-567 > JAJBSZ01. The sequence continues at coordinate 11,776 of DAIPJX010000042.1, read as the reverse complement.
GTTCGCGCAGGAAGCGCGCCACCGCGAGGGACGCTCCGCCCGTTCCCATCTGGAGGGAGAAGCCGTCCTTGAACCGTCCGCTCGCCTCAATCACCTTGCAGGTTGTTTGTGCGATGAGCAGTTCTTTCGGATTGGTGGTGAAGCGGGTCGCGCCGGACATTATGCCGGCGGGGTCGCCGATTTTTTCCACCTTGACGATATAGTTCACGTCCGATTCGGGAATGCCGAACGGGGCGTTCGGGAACGGGACGATATGGTCGGTGATGATGATGGTTTCCCTGGCGTATTGCGCGTCGCATTTCGCATAGCCCATGGAGCCGCACATGATGCCGTTTTCCTTGGCTCTCGAGTATCCGTTGGCGTTGCCGTACGGGTCGCAGCTGGGAGCGCCGAGGAAGGCGACGTCGATGGGAAGCGTTTCGTTTTCGATAACGTAGGCGCGTCCTCCGTGGCTTCTGAACACGACGGGAATGTCCATAAGCCCTCGCGAGACGGCCTCGGCCAGTTCTCCGCGGAGTCCGCTCGTTTCGATTCGCCGGATAACGCCGTTTTGAATGTGCTTGATCAGGGGGAAATGGCAATCGGTCAGGGAGGAGGCGGCGAGGACAAGTTGCTGGAATCCCATTTCCGCCAATTTGTCCAGCACCATGTTGACGATGAAGTCGCCGTTCCGGAAATGGTGGTGGAAGGAGATGGTCATGCCGTCGCGGAGTCCGGTCAGGCGTATCGCCTCTTCCAGGCTGCCGACGATTTTATTGTTGAGTTGTTCCCGTTCGGCCAGGGTCCGGGAATTCTTGATCAGCATGTTCGGCTGGAAATCTCCGACAAGCCCGACCATTTCGTCCCGGTGGGGGATTTGCCGCATCAATGTTTCATCATGCATGCCCGTCACGATTTTGCCTCCGTATTGAGAATGCCCGCTGCCTGTGCGAGGCTGATGACCCGTTCCGCGCGTTCGACAATCGGCTTGTCGATCATTTTTCCGTTCAGCGCTATGACTCCGCTTCCCTTCGCGTGCGCTTCGGCGATGGCGTTGACGACGTCCATCGCTTTTTCGATTTCTTTTTGGGTTGGGGTGAAAATTTCATGAACGGGCAGGATTTGCCGGGGATTGATGACGCTTTTTCCGTCAAAGCCGAGTTGCTTGATGTACGCGACTTCGCGGCGGAATCCCTCTTCGTCGTTGACGTCGCTGAAGACGGTGTCGATGGCGGAAATTCCGGCCGCGCGCGCCGCCAGGAGAACCATGCTCCGGCCGAAAAAGAGTTCGGTTCCTTCGGGCGAGCGGGTTGTTTTGAGATCGGTGACATAGTCTTCCGCGCCGATGGCGATGCCGATGAGGCGCGGCGACGCGAGCGCGATGGATTGGGCCGAGAGCGCTCCTTCCGCGCTTTCAATCGCGGCCATCATGCGCGTCGTTCCGATTTCGATTCCGGCTTCTTTTTCGATGCGGGCTATTTCATTGTCGCAGTCGACGACTTCCTGCGCGTTGTTTGTTTTCGGAAGGCGTATGGCCGCTTTCGCCGTCGTGACGATGGCTTCGAGATCCTGGACGCCGAACTCGCTGTCCAGCGCGTTGATGCGGACGAGAAGTTCTTTTCCGGGATAGGACAGATTGCCCAGCGCTTCGTGGACGAGAAAACGGGCGCTGTCCTTTTCGGCGATGGAAACGGAATCCTCGAGATCGAACATGATGCTGTCGGCGGGATAAATTCCGGCGTCGCGTATCATGCCCGGATTGTTGCCGGGAACGTAGAGCATGGTTCTTCTGAGTCGGGTCATTCCGCGCTCCCTTCTTTTCGCCAGGCGAATGTTTTTTGTCCCGCCGCCCGGCAGGCGGCCGTTCTGACGCGCGCGCGAATGGTGCAGTCCATCGCGCCCTTGTCGACCGCGGCGACGCTGGCGCTGGCGACTCCCAGTTCGGCGAGCGTTGTTTGTATTTCGTTGCGGATCTGGTTTCCGAACTGCTTTATGACGCTGCTTGACAATTCGATTTCAATGCCCGGTTCTTGCCGGGGTGACAATGTTATCATGATGTCGCTCGACTCCAAAGTGCCGGCGACGGCCGTCTCCACGATATCCATTGTTGTGGCCTTTCTCTCGGGTTCGGATTGCGCCTCCGCGCCGGCTTGGAACGCCTGCCGGCGCGGAGACTTCTTTCCGCAGCCAAAATGGAACATTCAACGCGCCGCGTTACTCTTCCTCGGGCGCTTCCATGATTCCCGGTTTCGGTTTTCTGATCTTTTTCAAATAGTCGGAAATAAACGGCCAGGCCAGCGAACCGATAGCCAGAACCCACAGGATATTGCAGATGACCGAACCGAAGAAGATGGAAAAGGAACCGTCGGACAACATCATCGATTGCCGGTAGGATTGTTCGAACATTTCGCCGACGACCGACGCCAGGATGAGCGGCGCGGTGGGAATTTTGTACTTCTTCATGATGTAGCCGACGAGGCCGAGGATCACGAGGAGGATGAATTCCATGGACGAGAAATTGATGGTGTAGACGCCCAGAAAGGCGACGCCGACGATAAGCGGATAGAGGAGTCTTCCGGGAACCGCGAGGACGCGGACCAGAAGCCCGGCCAGCGGCAGGTTGATGACCGCGCAGACGAAATTGCCGAGGAACATGGAGGCGATCACGCCCCAGGCGATGTCCGGATGCTGGGTAAACAGCAGGGGACCGGGCTGAAGGCCAAGGATCAGGAGGGCGCCCAGCATGACGGCGGTCGTTCCGGAACCGGGAACGCCGAGAGTGAGCATGGGGATCATCGCGCCGACGGAACAGGCGTTGTTTGCCGCTTCGGGCGCGGCGAGTCCTTCGATTGCGCCGTTGCCGAATTCTTCGGGGTGCTTGGACAATTGCTTTTCGTTGTTGTAGGACATGATGGCGGCGATCGTTCCGCCCGCGCCGGGCAGGATGCCGATGACGAAGCCGATGGGCGTCTCGCGTATAATCGGCCAGAAGCAACGCCGCCAGTCTTCTTTGCTGATCCAGATGCGGCCGAATTTTTTCTGTACCGGTTTCACGACTTCTTTCGCGATGTGCTCGAGATTTTCAAACACTTCGCCAAGGCCGAATATGCCGATGATGACGATGACGAAATCGATGCCGCCTTGCAATTCGTCGATGCCGAAGGTGAAGCGTTGGGTGCCGGATTGCGGATCGATGCCGACGGTTGTTATCATGAGGCCGAGGATGAGGGAGATTATGCCCTTGAGCAGCGCGGCCTTGGAAATGGCGGCGGTCGCGGCCAGGGCGAAGATCATCAGGACGAAGTACTCGGCCGGGCCGAATTTGAGCGCGAATCTCGCCATGGGGAGGGCGATGAACACAAAGGCGACTGTGGACAGGAGGCCGCCGATGAACGAGGCGATTGCCGAGATTGCGAGCGCCGCCTCCGCTCTTCCCTGGAGAGCCATCGGATGTCCGTCGAAGCAGGATGCGACGGCGGCTCCGTCTCCCGGGACGTTGAGCAGGATTGAGCTTCTGGAGCCTCCGAACATGGCTCCGTAGTAAATCGCGGACATGGCGATAAGCGCCGTCGTCGCGGGCATGGTGAAGGTCAGGGGCAGGAGGAGCGCGATGCCGGTCGTCGGCCCGAGACCCGGCAGCATGCCGAGCACGGTTCCGAGGGCGGAACCGAGAACCAGCCAGAGCAGGTTGTACGGCGTCATTGCCACCGCGAAGCCGTGCATGAGATGTGAAAATGTATCTTCCATTCGAAGTCACTCCGATAAAAATGAAGGGCACGCGACCATTACATAAATCCGAACGGCGACGCGGGAAGGGTAATCTGGAATATGTCGTTAAAGATGTACCACATGCCGATGGAGAAAACCATGGTCACGACAAGGTTCAATTTCGCCTTGCCCGGATTGATGACGAAAAGGGAAGCAAGCAGAAAGAAAATCGTGGAGATGACGAATCCGGCATGATCGAAAATAAAGGCGTAGATGACGCACAGCGCAACCATGTAGAAAATGAGGGCGACGCTTTTCAGGTGAAATTGCGGTCGTTTCGCTTTGTCGTCCGCGTTCAGTCCTTTCGCCGCTTCGACGGCGAACGTGATTGCGCCCAACAGTATCATGAATCCCGCAAGGCCAAGCGGAAAATACAACGGGGCCATGGGATTGCCTATCGGCGCGCGCGGGAGATTGTAGGCCTGGAAGCCGTACAGGATCCCGATGGCGACGGCAACCAGTCCAACCCATGCATTTGGTCTCAATGTCGTATCCTTAAAAAAACCCGGAGACGTGAAAAAGAACATCCACATTTCCAATCCGCGCCTCCGGAAGAGGGGTTGATAAACTGCGGAACGGACGGGAATTATTTGGCGAGCATGCCGATTTCTTCCAGCATCGCCCGGTTTTCCTCATTCACTTCGTCCAGGAATTTGCTGAAATCCTCGTGCCCGAGGTATGCTTCGATCCAGCCGTTTCTGACGCAGATGTCTTTCCATTCCTGGGTTTCGGACATGCGTTTCAGCGCATCTTCCATAAAGCGCATTTCCGCTTCCGGCATGGCGGGCGGGCCGAAAATTCCGCGCCAGTTGACGTATTCGGCGTCGATATCGAACTCATGCAATGTCGGAACGTCGGACAGCGGGCCGACGGGAACGCGTTCCGGGGCGGTCACGGCCAACACCTTGATGTCGCCGGATTCTTTCGGTCCGACCAGTTCGGCCATTCCGGTGGAGAGCATATCGACGTGCGCGCCCATGAGGGCCGCGAGACCTTCTCCGCCCTGGAAGGCGATGTACTGGATTCCCTTGAGATCGGTCACGCCGGCGGCTTTGGCGGCGACGAGGAACTGGATATGGTCCATGCTGCCCATGGACGAGGTTCCGCCGATTTTGACTGATTTCGGATCGGCTTTGATCGCGTCAAAGACTTCGGCTATGTTGGAGAAGCGCGACTCCTTCGGCACGCCGAACGCGCCGAAATCGTTGATGAGGCGGGAAATCGGGGTCAAATCCTTGTAGCCGAGCTTGGATTGTCCGGTCAGGTTGATGAGGATGAGCGGCGGGGAAAAGACGGTCAGGGTGTACGGGTCGCCTTTTTTGCGCTGGATATAGGTAAGGGCGATGCCGCCGCCGCCGCCGGGACGGTTGGTGACGGGCATGGCCGTCGTGATGATTTTCTGTTCGGTCAAAACGCGCGCGACCATGCGGATGGTTGTGTCCCAGCCGCCGCCGGGACCGGCGGGAGCGATCATGTCGAAGTTCCTGCTCGGATAGTCGGACGCCGGGACGACTCCAACCATGGTCGCGATCAAGGCCGCGGCCACCAATAATCCAGCTTTGCGCATCATTTTGTTTCTCCTTTGAAAAACCTGTTCTTGCCGCTGTCCAAACAACGACGAAAAACAGGCACGGGCATTCATTCAGGCAAATATGGCGTTTATTCTTTCCACCAGTTCGGAAACGGGAACCGGTTTGATCAGGTAGGCCGAAATAACGCCGGTTTCCATGAAATGAACAATCTCGGCGTCGGCCAGTCCCGTCAGCACAAGCACTTTGACGTCCGGATATTTTTCATGCACGCGCCGCGCCAATTCCATTCCGGTCATTGTCGGCATATCGTAATCGGTCACGAGCAATCGACACGGATTGCGGACTATTTCCGTCAGCGCCGATTCGGCGTCGGCGAATGCCTGAGTGGTAAATCCGTTTCCGGCAAGCCCGCGGTGCAGCATGCGCAGAACAACCGGATCGTCCTCCACCAGTACGACGGACACTTGCTCCTTTTCCATCGGATCGTCATGCGCACGGAATACGGCCGACGCGCGCCTGGTCAAACCGTCATGAATGGCGGGAAAGGCGAGCGTAAACGTCGCGCCTTGTCCCGGCGCGCTTTTCACCGTAATTTTTCCGTTGTGCGCATCCACGATATTTTGCACCACGGACAATCCCAAACCGGTTCCCTCGCCGGCGCGTTTGGTCGAGAAAAAGGGATCGAAAATGCTTTCCAAGTTTTCCCTGTCGATGCCGACTCCGCTGTCGGAAAACGACAGGACCAACCTTCCATGTCCATCTTCCCCTTTGGCGGACGAGCCGGCGATTGCGAGCGTGCCGCCGCTTGGCATTGCCTGGAACGCGTTGTTGATCAGATTGAGGAATATCTGATTCAGCTGGGTTTTGTTGCCTTTCATCATGTGATTGGCGAAATTCACTTGGGATTCAATGACGACATCCGACGGTTTAAATGTCATTGCGACTTTAAGAACGCCTTTGACGACCTCGTCCAGGCTGACCGGCTCAAGCGCGGGATCGAGGTTTTTCCGGCTCAGCGACGTGACTTGTTGAATAATCTCTTTCGCGCGCACCGCCGAATGGTAGATTTCATCGACATCGTCGCGGTACGGCGAATCGGGCGGCATGCTTTCCCGCATCATGCCGGAATATCCCATAATCGGCGTCAGCAAGTTGCGGAATTCGTGGGCGATGCCGCCGGTCAATGTGCCTATCATGCGCAGTCGCTGGTTATGTTGCGATTCTTCCTGGCTCCGGTTCAGTTCCCGCAGATACTTGTTTTCGCGTTGTATTTGCAACTGGTTTTCGCGGCGGCGGCTCAGGAGCATGCCGGAGACTCCGAGCGTTATCAAAATCGCCGAAGCGATATTGAAGCCGGAATTAATCAGAATCGGCTGGCGCAATTCGGCATAATCATTGACCGCGCTGACAATGATGAAATCGTTCCGCACCGGCACGGAGATGAATGCGGAAATTTTCCTGACCATTTTCGGCGCATCGTCCGCCCACCAATACGAATAATAGACCAGGAGTCCTTCCCTGCCGCTTTTTTGTTCTTCGATCAGCTTTTCCAAATCGGAATAATCAAGATTGGGGAAAAGCTGTTTCCTCCCCTCAAGCACATCCAGGCTGACCTGTTCCTCGACCGGATGGCTGATGATCAATCCGCTCGAATGTTTCAGCATCACGTACCCTTTTTCGCCCAACATGACGAATGAAGAGGTACTTTTCGACATTACTCCGATATCAATGAAAATGCAGAGATAGATGCCGTCATAAATTTCCGTCGCCAGACACAAATACAAATCACGGCCATTTTTGACATACACGCCGACATTGCCGACGCCGGGCCGAACCTCGTGATTGGGAACCGGGACATAGACATTTTCCGTACGCGTTCCGACCAGCGTATTGTCGGCGGCATCGAGAATAAATGCATCGGTCAAGGCGGACTGCGCACTTGTCGACGATAATGTCCGCAAATATTCAAGAACCGGACCGGAATCGCCATCCTGGCGCATCTTCCGAACCATAGCCTGAAAATGCGGCAAGCGCGTGACCATTTCCGCGCTGTGAAGATATCCGTCCAGAAAGTTGTCTATGCTGCTGGCTGTCGCGCGCGCGACGGACCGCATATATCTGCGTTCCTGATTCAAAATCGAACGCTGCACCTGAAAAAACGCCAACCCGACCAGCCCGAGTCCAACCAATACCAAGCCGCCAAAATATAACCAAAAACGGCTTGTCGGCATATGCATATGATCTGCTGTCCATTAAAAGAAAATCCAACTTCCTTTACGTATAGTATACCATCGCATTCTTACAGCAACCGTAAAAAATCTTAATTTTCTTACATTTATCAAAAAATCTCAAATTGCCTTATCCCATTGCTTATACTATAATAAGGAAAATTCAACTACCCGACAAAGACAAACCGTGTCCAGGAATGGGGGTATGGGATCATGGCTGAGACAACCATATTAATCGTTGACGACGAACCGGCGGTATGCAAAGTGATTTCCCGTGTTTTGACCAGCAAGGGGCTGAACTCGGATATGGTCCATACGGGAACGGACGCGTTGGATATGTTGTCGAAAAAACGATACGACGCGGTTGTGCTTGACGTCAAAATGGACGATATGGACGGATTCGAAGTGCTGGAGCGCATCAGGAACGGCAACATCGATGTGCCGGTCATTATTCTCAGTGCCAACAATGAGAATTACGCCATGCTGCTCGGCCTCGAAAGCGGCGCGGACGATTATGTGACAAAACCGTTCGATCCCACGTTTCTCGTCGCGAAAATCCAGGCGCTGCTTCGCCGCGAAAGTCGTCATTCAGCCGAAACAAGATGCGGCGTCCTTCGTTACAATACGTCCAAAAAACGCTTGTTTCGGGACAATGACGAAATTCCGCTTTCCGGCAAGGAACACGCGATTATGCAGTTGTTCATGGAAAATCCCGGACGCGTTTTCAGCAAGAGCGAACTGTACCGGCTCGTCTGGCTCGACGGCAAAGAAGGCGAGAAATGCGACGACAACACCGTCATGGTCCATATCAACCGCCTGCGCGGGAAAATCGAGGACGATCCCAGAAATCCCCGGTATATACTGACGGTGTGGGGGACGGGCTACAAGTTTGCCGAAAAGTGAATCATAGCCACTGGACGAGCATCATGAAAAACGGCACGGTCGGCAAACTGCACAGGGTGCACAGGGAAACGGACACGGAAGCGAAGCCCGGGGCGCATTTATAGCGGATGGCCAAAAGAACAATACTGGCCATGGGCGGCAACGAGCACTGAATGATGAACACGTCCCGCATAAGCGGCGGAACGGGAAAAAACCGCAACAGCGCGACAAGAACGACAGGGCTGACGATAAAGCGGCCGATCGCGATAAGGACGATGTCCCGGTCGAAGCGGATATTCTTCAGCCCCGTTTGCCAAATGGCGATGCCGACGCAGAGCAGCGACAACGGCGTTATCATGCTGCCCACCTGCCCGCCCGCCATGGCGAAAACGCCCGGAATTTTCACGCCGAGAACAAGAAGCGCCAAGCCGGCCAGGAAAGCCAGAATCGGCGGCGGAAAAAACCGTTTCACCGTTCCAAGGCGGAAAAGCGGCGCTTTCGGCCCGTCTCCGCCGCCGGACGACAGCAAATAATCGCCGACGGTCCAGAATACAATCGTATTTCCCATGTAATAGAGCAACACGGCGGGAATCGCGTCCGTCCCGAACAGGGCGAGATTGATCGGCAAGCCGATATTGATGGTGTTGGAACAGGCCGCCGCCGTTATGACGACCGGCCGCCTGGAACGCGGAACGTCCAGCGCCTTCACCGCCGCCGCCGCTATCAGCATGACGATGGCGATGGACACGGAGGGCAGAAAAAGATAATGCAGTATCGGCAGGAACTGTTCTTTTTTCGTTGAAGCGTTGATGGTGCAAAACAGATTGATCGGAATCACAATCGATGTCGTGAGCCTCGTCAGCATATCCGCCGACTCGCGGCTGAACCAGCCCCTGGCCGAAAGCCGATAGCCGAGAAAACCGACAAGAAAAAACGCCGCCACACATTCAACCGCACGCAGAAGAACCTGCACATTGAAATGCATCCGTTTTCGCTTCCCTGAAGTTTTTCAAGACGCTCATAAAAATCGGATTCCGGATGAGCGTCCCATCCGGAATCCGCAATTCATTCGCATGCGCGGGACAATGAAAAAAACCTATCGCACCATGCACGGTTTTTTGTTGTCGAACTTCCAGCCGGGAATCAGATACTGCATCGCCATGGCGTCATCGCGCGCGCCCAGGCATTTTTCCTTGTACAAGGCATGCGCCGCTTCGATGCGCTCCATATCGATTTCAACGCCGAGACCCGGCTTTTCCGGAATTGCGATATAGCCTTTTTCTATCCTGAACGGCTCTTTCGTCAAGCGATCCGTGCCTTCCTGCCAGATCCAGTGGGTGTCGATGGCGGTGACTTTGCCCGGCGCGGCGGCGCCGACATGGGTAAACATGGCGAGGGAGATGTCAAAATGGTTGTTCGAGTGCGATCCCCAGGTCAAACCGAACATCTTGCACAGCATCGCAACCCGAACCGATCCTTCCATCGTCCAGAAATGCGGATCGGCCAACGGAATATCGACCGATTGCAACGAAATGGAATGCGCCATTTCCCGCCAGTCCGTGGCTATCATGTTGGTGGCGGTCGGCAGACCGGTGGCGCGGCGGAACTCGGCCATGACTTCGCGGCTGGAGAACCCATTTTCCGCTCCGCACGGATCCTCCGCATACGCCAACACATGTCCCATGCCCTTGCACAGGCGAATCGCGTCCTCAAGCAACCAGCCGCCGTTCGGATCGAGCGTGATGCGCGCTTCGGGAAAACGATTGTGCAACGCGGTGACGGCGGCCATTTCCTCTTCGCCCCGGAGCACGCCGCCCTTCAACTTGAAGTCTTCGAAGCCGTACAACTCGTGCGTCGCTTCGGCAAGCCGCACCACCGCTTCCGGCGTCAGCGCCTCCTCGGTGCGCAAACGGTACCAGTCGTTCGCCCCCTTCGAACCGTCGAGATAGGGAAGATCGGTTTTCTTCCGATCGCCCACATAGAACAAATAGCCAAGCATCTGCACCTTGTCGCGTTGCTGGCCTTCGCCCAACAGCGCGGCCACCGGCACGTTCATGAACTGGCCGAGCAAATCAAGCAGGGCGGATTCAATCGCCGTGACGGCATGGATGGTCGTGCGCAGATCAAACGTCTGATTGCCCCGGCCGCCGGCATCGCGATCGGAAAAACGCTGATGGACCTGGCGCATGACGTTTTTATAATTGCCGATGGCTTTTCCCACCACCATGTCCCTGGCGTCTTCAAGCGTCTGGCGGATTTTTTCCCCGCCCGGCACTTCGCCGACGCCGGTATGCCCGGCGTTGTCCTTCATGACGAGAACGTTTCTCGTAAAATACGGGCCGTGCGCGCCGCTCAAATTGAGCAGCATCGAATCATGGCCCGCGACCGGAAATACATGATACTCCGTAACAATTGGTGCGTTCGACATTATTTATTCCTGTTCCTATTTCAGCAGGCCGGCCTTCTTCATTTCTTCGCGCATTCCTTCGAGCACAGCGCCTTCGGACGGCATGGAAGGAAGGAAGGGAACGCCGATATCCAGACCCATCAGAGTGGACATGTCCTTGGTCGAGACGGGGAAGCTGGCCTTGTCCATGGACAGGCGGACGGGATTCAGGCGGAACTGCGCCTCGAGAGATCCCTTGATGTCGCCGGCCACGTATTTCTCGTAAATCTCGCACACGAGTTCGGGGAACATATTGGCGTTGGTGGCGACGGCGCCGGCGGCGCCGTGGCACAAGGCCGCGTAAATCAGCGTGTCCTTGCCGCCAAACACCTTGAAATCGATATCGCGGGTGAGACGGATGAACTCGGACGTTTGGGTAATGTCGCCGGACGAATCCTTCATGCCCACGATATTGTCGACCGAGTGGGCCAAGTCCGACACCAATTTCGAACTCATGGTATAGCCGGTGCGGCCCGGATTGTTGTACAACAGCATCGGCGTGCCGGGAACCGAAGCGGCAATAGCCCGGAAATGCGCGGCCAGTTCCTTTTCCGTCGGTTTCAAAAACATCGGCTGCAAAACGGAAATGCCGTTTGCGCCGGCTTTCTGCCCCATTTTCGCCAACTCGACGCATTTGCGCGTCTTGATGGCGCCTATGCCCAGATAGACCGGCACACGGCCCTTCGCCTGATCAATCATGATCTTCAGGCCGCGTTCCGTTTCATCGTCCTCGATCATGTAAAATTCGCCGTTGGATCCGAAAGCAAGAATGCCGTGAACGCCTCCGGCAATCACGTGGTCGACATGCGTGCGCAGTTTGGCTTCGTCGATTTTTTCATTGCTGTCGATAGGGGTGAGAATGGGGGGGATGACGCCTTTGATGAAACTCGTGTCCATACAGTAACCTTTCAGGGATAAAATCTGGCCCGGCATGCGCCGGG
>DAIPJX010000041.1:0-12606 GCA_036770065.1 Planctomycetota bacterium | reverse complement strand
CAAGCTGATCGATATCGTGGATATTTTCGAGTTTTTTCCGGAGAGTCCTCGGAATGGCACCGAACCGGGATTCAAGGACCGTTGTGATCGATTTAATTGCGCCTTTGGTCATTCCTCTGGCTTCTCCCCTAGCTTCTCCCCGCATTTCGATTGTTTCTGTTAAGGTCAAGGCCATTTTTTTTGCCTCCTTGGTGGTGTATAGACCGGTGAGAATGTCTTCAAAATTATCGACCGTCTGGTTCATGTGTATCAGTATAACCTCGTAATACTTGAAAAGCGCCGTAAGCCACGGCACACGGTTATCTTCGTTCGTCTCGCGCAAACGCGCAATAACGCTCTTTATACGAGCGGGCAAAATGCCCAATGACGCTGATTGCAAACAGTCCAAAAGCGCACACACCATCGGATGACCGCGCAAGTCGTCAGGCGACATTGTCGCCAGATCGATAAGCGTAATCGGGAGACTGGGAATGCTGCCCTCCGTTCCGGGCGGCATTGCGATCAGATCCTCCATGGTCGGTATCGATTTCCATGGTTTCGCGCCGTGATGCAGAACAACCGCCAGAGGGTATGGAAAACGCATGCCCCTTTTCATCACGGGGAACTGCTGCCGGTACAACGCGCACATGTACTCCAGCATGCGAAGACGCATAAAACGATCCGGCTTTGATTGGTGCTCGAAAAAGACGAACACCCGCAGTGTGGCGTCGCTGCCCTTAATGCGCGCGGAATAACGCAAATCGCCCATGCGGCGCGACAGATTCGGATCGACCGTATCGCCCGTCTCCTGCTGTAGACTGTCCCATTCCAGACGGGATACCCATTCGGGCGGCAAATAATTTTTGAATAAATCCGCCGCGAGATTGATGTCGGCAAGAACATTCCGGACAAGCGAATCGTGCGGTTGCGATGTATCCGATTTTTTGCTGGCCATTTTTCCCCAGTCCGCCCATGATCTCTTCTGCCGTCAGTATACCGCTTCGGATACTGTTTGTCCATAAAACAGCGGCCCAACGCATCGCCGCGTCGGGCCGCTGTATATGTGTCCTTGTACCGTCATTGCAGAACAATGGCGTCGGCTTTGGCGCCGACGTGAATGGTGTCGCCATCCTGATACACGCCTTCCAGAATCTTTTCCGCGACCGGGTTCTGCAAACGCTTCTGGATAACACGGGCAAGAGGACGCGCACCGTAATCGGGATCGTACCCTTCCCTTGCCAGCAACTCGAGAGCGGCGTCCGAAACATCAAGCTTGAGCTTGCGCGTCTCGAGAAGCGAACGCAACCCTCCCAGTTGAATGTCCAGCACCTTCCGAATCTGCTCTTCGCCAAGTTTGTGAAAGACGATAATGTCGTCGATTCGGTTCAAAAATTCGGGACGGAAATGCTCGCGGAGAATCGCCTGTATCCGGTTTTTGAAACGTTCGTCCTCGATGTCCCTGGCGGCGGCAATCTCGTGCGATCCGAGATTCGACGTCAGGATAATGATCGTGTTGGTAAAGTCCACCGTCCGGCCCTGGCCGTCGGTGAGCCGCCCTTCATCCAGCACTTGCAACAGTATGTTGAAAACGTCGTTATGCGCTTTTTCGATTTCGTCGAACAGCACCACCGCATACGGACGGCGGCGGACCGCCTCGGTCAGATACCCGCCCTCCTCATAACCGACATAACCGGGAGGCGCCCCGATAAGACGGGCGACCGAGTGCTTTTCCATAAACTCGGACATGTCGATACGCACCATATTGTGCTCGTCGTCGAAAAGGAATTCCGCCAACGTCCGCGCCACTTCGGTTTTGCCGACGCCGGTCGGTCCCAGGAAAATAAAACTGCCGATTGGGCGGTTGGGCCGCTGCAAACCCGCCCGACTGCGACGAACCGCGTTCGCGACAGCGGTAAGGGCGGAGTCCTGGCCGACAACCCGCTCGCGCATGCGCGCCTCCATGTCGAGCAGTTTGCGCATTTCGCTTTCCAGCATTCGGGAAACCGGGATGCCGGTCCAGCGCGAAACGACCTCGGCGATATCCTCCGGCTCGACTTCCTCCTTAAGGAGAGGACCGTCTTTCTGCAATGCGACGAGACGGGCGTTTTCCTCTTCGAGTTGTTTGTTCATCTCCGGAATGCGGCCGTGGAGCAATTCCGCGACCTTGTCGAGTTGTCCACGGCGTTCGGCCATTTCGGCTTCGGTTTTCGCGCGCTCGATTTCTTCCTTCGTGTTGCGGATAAGGGCGATGGCGTCCTTTTCCGACTGCCATTCCGCAGTGCGCGCTTTCAGGACTTCGTCCAAATCGGCCAATTGGCGCGAAAGCAGGTCGCGGCGTTCCCTGGCCGGTTCGTCGGTGTCTTTCGCAAGCGCTTTCAGTTCGATCTCGACCCGGTTGCGTTGACGGGTGAGGTTGTCAAGTTCTTCCGGCATGGAATCGATCTGGATGCGCAGGGCCGAACACGCCTCGTCGACCAGATCGATCGCCTTGTCGGGCAGGAAACGGTCGGCGATATAACGGTGCGAAAGTTCCGCCGCCGCGACCAGAGCGGAATCCTGGATACGAACGCCATGGTGCACTTCGTACCGCTCCTTCAGGCCGCGAAGAATGGCGACGGTGTTTTCGACCGACGGTTCGCCGACGAAGACAGGTTGAAAACGCCGGGCAAGCGCGGCGTCTTTTTCAATATGTTTCCTGTATTCGTCCAATGTGGTTGCGCCGACGCAACGGAGCTCGCCGCGCGCGAGCGCGGGCTTCAGCATATTGGCCGCATCGGCCGCGCCTTCGGCGGCGCCCGCGCCGACAATGGTGTGCAGTTCGTCGATGAACAGGATGATTTCGCCGCTCGACTCGGTGATTTCCTTGAGAACGGCCTTCAGCCGGTCTTCGAATTCGCCCCGGTATTTTGCGCCCGCGATCAGTCCGCCAATATCAAGGGAAAGAAGCCGACGGTTTTTCAAGCTTTCCGGAACGTCTCCGGCGATAATGCGCCGCGCCAGTCCTTCGACGACCGCGGTTTTCCCCGTTCCGGGTTCGCCGATGAGAACCGGGTTGTTTTTCGTCCTGCGGGACAATACCTGCATGACGCGGCGGATTTCGTCGTCGCGTCCGATGACCGGGTCGAGTTTGCCGATACGCGCCAGCTCCGTCAGGTCGCGGGTGAATTTCTGGAGCGCCTGGTATTTTTCCTCCGGGTTCTGATCGGTGACCCGGTGGCTGCCCCGGACGTCTTCCAACGCCTTGAGAATGGCTTCATGGGTAATGCCGGCGGTGGACAGCGCCGACCCGAGTTGTCCCTTCACGGTGTCGGCCATGCCGAGCAGAACGTGTTCGGTGGACAGGTATTCGTCCTGCATGCGCTCCGCTTCCGACCAGGCGGCGTCGAGCACGCTTTTCAATTCGCGCGAAATCGTGGTCCCGCTGTCGACGCCGGAGACCTCGGGGAGAGCGCCAAGCAGGGCTTCCGTGCGTTCGAGAAGCCATCCCTTGTCGGAACCGAGTTTTTTCAAAATAGCGGAAACAATGCCCTCCTCCTGTTCAAGCAAAGTGACAAGGAGGTGTTCGACGCCAATTTCCTGATGATGCCGTTTTGCCGCGAGAGCGCTGGCTTTTTCCAGCGCTTCCTGCGTTTTGACGGTTAATTTGTCCAATCTCATAGAGTGAACTCCTTCCAGGCAAAGAGAAGCTGCGCTTTTCTATGGCCCTCTATAGTTATACTATCAACCTCGGGCAAGCGACCGCGCCGCCGAGGTGTGTGTACCTTCATGATAAAACATTTTAGCAAATAACGTGCCATTTTTAATAAAGCAGAGGATGCAAACGAAACAAAAAAACACGCTTGTTGGAGGTATCCATTTCTGCATAGGGGGGTTGGGATTGACGTTTCCCGAAAACTAAAATGCTGCCGGTATAAACACGTGAATAAAAGCCGACCATGTCATAATGACAGAGTACGCATAAACAATAAATCGTCAGTGTGTCATTTTTTATGACAAATAAACGAATAACCCGTTCCCCCGCAAAAGGATTCGCTATTCGCGCAACCCGTATCCCTCCCCGGAAGAAAAAGGTTGGGGTGTGAGAAAACCGAAAGTCTTGCGCGCTTGGGTATGGTGCGTATAAAGAGAAGTTTTTTTTTTGCGAATTGACAAATTGTACATCTGCGATATACTCTTGACACTTTAGTAGTTATGAGGGCTATCGACAGCGGGATAGGACGGTTGCGTAGGCTGGCGAGAGAAAGAAATTTCGTGGGATAATGATAATTTTTGCGTGGCGTGGTTTTTATAGATATATACCGATGCGTTGTGAAGATTCGGGAATCCGCTTTCCCTATTCCAAATCAAACGCGGCGCGATTGGAATTGTGTCTCTGAAATGTGAACTGACGTTGATATATACTGGATATACATCTACCTGACGGCTCGATGGCTTGACTGTGAATGCAACTCTAAAATCTATCCAACAGCTGATATACAGTCAAGACGATAGCCTTCGTCTGGCTGCCATTCGGGTGTTGGGAGAGATAAATTCACGCGAACCGGCTATACATAAAGCACTTGCGGATTTGATGATCGAGACCGACAATCCCGATGTGTTTGAAGCCGCCCTCGCGGCAATCGAAGCGTCTCCCCATGAACAGATACTGAAGCAATTGATACGCGTTCTCGACAAGACGGAAGAACATCAGGACCGCGTTATCGATGCAATTGCCAAAATAGGCGCCAAAGCGGTTCCTTCGCTCAAACAACAATTTGACAAAGTCCCACCAGAGACGCAGCGTCGCATGGTTCGGGTATTGCCCCGCATCAGAACGCATCTTGCCCACGCCTTTTTGATCGATTGCCTCGCCCACCCGGATTTGCAACTGATGCGGGAAGCGGTGCGCGCGCTGAGAGACGAAATCGGCAATTATTCCAGCGCCGAAAAATCCGACCTCTTCGGACAATTGAACGCCGTTTTGAAAGATAAACGGTTGCGTCAAAATGATATCGCCGTTTCGGCGATCATTATCGCACTGGGAATCCTGGCTGATATCAAGGCGAAAGGACCATTGCTCGGATTTATTAACGACGGATCGTCGGCGCAGGTGCGGCGGTATGCGTTGATTAGTCTGGCGCAATTGCCGCTGTCGACGGGGCGGCATACCGATGTTACAGGCGCGTTGTATCCGCTTTTGGATGATCCGGATTATGAAGGGCTGGTTCGTCATGCGATCGCGGTGTTGGACTTTTTGACGCCGACCAAGGACGATCAGGATGTGTTGCGGGAGTTGTTGCAAAATCAGCATACCGGCGTTCGGGTCTATGCGCTGGGCAAGTTGGCATTGCTGGATTCCGCGACAAATGCGCAGCTTATCCTGGATTTCCTGGGCGCGAGTGATCAGGATGTCAAGGAAGCGGCGCTGGATGCGCTGTCCAGGCTTCCATCCGCCGTCAATATCATTCTCAAAAAAATCGATGAAAACCCGGCGCAGTTGCGGGTCCAGGACATGGTGCGGATTTTGTCCCACCATAAAAACCGCATCACCCCTGAACGGGCGCGAAGCCGCATCAAGAAAATGCTGGAGTTGCGCAATCACTCGGACAAACGATTCGAATTGAATTGGGATGCACTCAAGCAGCTCAAGCCCGAAGTGCTTCAAGCGGAAATCGTAAAGCTTGCCGACAAGGCGTTTGATGCGGGCGACTACGAAAACGCGGCGGTTCATCTCGGCATGCTGGATCGCGGCGGTTTGTTGACGCCGGATCTTCGCTATAAGCTGATGTTCGCGGCGCTCAAAATTTCCCCAAAATCGCGCTCGCGCGCGACGCGCGCCGCCGATCCGGCGCTGGAACATGCGGCGACGTTATTGGCCGACAATCCGCGCGAGTTCAGAGCCCGGCTTCTTTCCGAGAAAAAGTTGGGCGACGAGGAATACCTCTATCTTGGCTTCCACTTCTCCGAACGGCTGAACGAAGAACGCCGATTCGGCGCCGACCTGTTGCGCCACGTCGCCGCAAAATGGCCGCGCCGACAAAGCGCCAAACTCGCAAAACAAAAACTCCAACTCGAAGGACACCAGGGAAGTGCCAATTAACAATTAATAATTAACAATGAACAATGGCGGAAGAATTACATTCAATATTCACTCGCTACCGCTCGTTTTACCTGATCCATAATGAGCGAGCGGTAGCGAGCGGATCCTGAATGTAATTCTTCCGCCATTGTTCATTATTAATTATTAATTGGCAGTTGTTAATTGGCTCTTATCGGTCGTTTTATATTCATTTATTCGCACAAACAGTATTCCTTTTTCGATGACTTGTTCGCCGGTGATCGATTGCCAGGCGGCGGCGTAATTGTCCAGTTGCGGTTTGTGGCGCCGGGCCGCCGCCGCCGCCGTTTCAACCGTGACGGCGTCGGTCTTGTAGTCGACGATCACCCAGCCGTTTCCTTCACGAAACACAAGATCAATGACGCCGCGCTCAAGAACCTCAACGCCGCCCTCAGTGCGGCATAGGGTAAACGGCGCTTCGCGAAAGACATGGCTTGATTGGTTTGCGCGGGTCCAAATGGCGGAACTCCAGACCGCGTCGACCATGCCGTGAACAGCTTCGGCCCATGCGGCGGGCAGTTCAAACGCGGCGAGCAGAGCGGCGACGTCGAAGACGGATTGATCGGCGCCGGCGCTGTTTTGCAGCAAGCGGTGCACGACTTCGCCGAGAAGCGCGGCCTGCTCGGGCGGCAAATCGCTTGCGCCGGCGTAGCCGAGACGCCAGTCGTTCTCCGGCTTGGCGCGCATGGTTTGGCAGGTTGGCCGGATGATTTTTTCCAGCTTTGCGGCACGGCCCGCAGCCAGGCGGGACAACGCCTCGCCGTCCAAAACAGCCGGAACGGCGGATGGCGGTTCGGGCGCGGCAAGCGGCGGCTCCGCGAGTTTTTCGGGAATTGTCCCGTCGGAGCGATAGGCGGGAAGAAATTTCGACTGCCAGCCGTCGGCGGTTTGATGGAGCGAAAGAACAAGGGCCGCGCGGGCGCGAGTGGCGGCGACATAATTCAAACGCGTTTTTTCCGCCGCGAGGAACAACGCTTCATCGTCTTCCAGCGCGGGCCAACCGGCGGGCTGGGCAAGCAGCTTTTCCTTGTACTCTCCGGCCCGAATGGCCAGGCCGCCGAAAGCGGCTCCGTCCTCGCGGCGAATGGCGGACAAGGGCGGATGGGTTTTCACGCTCCGGGTGGAGGCAAGAAAAACGACTGGCGCCTCGAGCCCTTTCGTCTTGTGCAGGTTCATGACGCGCACCGCGTTCGATTCGGGCTTTTGCGCCGGGAGCGTGTCTTCCTCATGGGATTCGATGAGCCGGAGAAGGCGTTCCGAAAGTTTGCCGACCGTGGGGATGGACTCGCCCGAAAGAATGTCCAGAGCCGCCGCGAGAGCGCCCGCCGACGTATCCGGGTCGGAGTCGAGGCAACTGTCCGCCCAAAGCCCGAGGCTGTCCACGACCATTTCAAGCGCTTGCGCCGGCGGATGGCGTTCGAACCAGCGCGCATGTTCGGCAAGCGTGCGGAGCGCATCGCCAACCGGCGAGGGCGCGTCGGGTTTGGACGCGGTGAACGCGAACGTTCCGCCCGCCTGTTTCCACCGGTACAGTTCGGTGTCGGCAATGCCGAACAGTCCGCCGCGAAGCACGGCGGTGGAAAGAATGGCGTTGTCCGGCTGGGCCAGGGCGGCAATATAGCGCGAGAGCGCCGCGAGAGTGGATGAATTTTTCAATGTGCCGCCGCTCGAAACGACGCAGGGGAGCTTGAGGCGGCGCAGCGCTTCGGCATATATGGCGGAAGCCGATTTCGTGTACGTGACGACAAGAAAGTCGCCCGCCTCGGCGGGGCGGGTCGCGCCGCCCTTGTCCGGCAGGGCAAGGCCGGTGTCGACGGCGTGGCGGATAAAGGACGCGATGCGGGCCGCTTCGTCACGCACAATATCCCGGCCCAGCCTGCCGTTTTTCCGATCTTCCTTGAGCGTCTCCAGCGCGAATACGCCCGCGAAACAATCGGTCCGCCTCTCCAGCGCGGGCTGCAACGCGATATACGCCGGTCCGTACGCGGATTCGCGAACGCCGAACCGGCCGCTGGCGGCGACCCAGGCGTCGGGCATTTCGGCCATGCTTTCGTCGGGACCGTAGGCGCGGTTGACCCAATCGACAATGTCCGGGTGCGAACGGAAATTCGACGACAGGCCGACGACGCGACCGCCGGTGCGGCGGATGCAGTCCTTCATTTCCTGATACACGACGATGTCGGCGCGGCGGAACCGGTAAATGGATTGTTTCGGATCGCCGACGATAAAGAGGGAACCCGGACGCGGGACGATATCCCGCCACGCGTTTTCGTTTTCGTTTTCGCCGTCGCCGGACAAAAGGAACATGATCTCCGCCTGGATCGGATCGGTGTCCTGCACTTCGTCGATCAGAAGGCGCGGATAGCGGCGGGACAGGGCGCGGCGAACGGCGGGATAGCGCTTGAGCATGGACGCGGTCGAAAGCAGCAAATCCTGAAAGTTCAAAACGCCCCGCTCCCGGCGCAACCGCGCATATATTTCGCCCGCAAGGGCGAAGGCCCGAAGCGTCGCCTTGTACACCGTGGACAGGCACGCTTCGCGAAACGGCCGGACAACGCGTTCGTAAAACGGCGCATAGATATCGGGCAATTCTTTCGCGGCGGTTTTGTCGACGCCGAGCGCGATCCATTGCTTTTGGGTGACTTTTATTTTTGCGCCGAACAAACCGGCCAAACGGTGCGCTTCCGCGAGCGATGTCGATTTCCCCATGCGGGAGAGGCGTCGCCGGGCGATCTGCACCGCGGGCATCAATGTATCCGTACCCGGATCGGCCTCGTGAAACGAAGGGCCGCAATCGGGCAGGGCGGCGATGAACCGTTCCAGCCCGGCAAGGAACGCGACCGGATCGGGTTCTTCGCCCTCATCCTCGCCAATCCAGCGGTCAACGTCGGGATATTCGGCATAGCCGATAAACCCGTCGGCAAGCTGCGCCTGATCCAGCCCGAACAGGGCGAATGTCCCGGCCAAATCGCGATGGCGGTTGTCGGCCATTTCGGCGGCCAGCGCGTCCCATGCCTGGCGCCGGAGCTGTCGGTCGTCTTCGTCGTCAAGTTCGCCGAAATCGGGGCCTATGCCGGATTCGACCGGATGCTCGCGCAAAAGCCGCGCGCAAAACGAATGGATGGTGCCGATGTGGCACTCGGGCAAAGCGTCCACGGCACGGCGGAGGTTGTCCAGTTCGCCGGGTTCGAGCGCGGACGGCTTGGCGAGAAGCGCCGCGAGTTCGCGATCCAGGCGTTCGCGCAATTCGGCGGCGGCCTTGTGGGTAAAGGTGACGGCGGCCAGCCGGGCGTTTTCCGCGAGCGCGCCCCGGCGGAACAGCGTGAGCAGCCGTCCGACAAGACAGGTGGTTTTCCCGGTGCCGGCGGCGGCTTCGACAACCATGTTGACGTCGGTATCGTGGAGAATGGCGTGGCGGACATCGGCGTCCGGAAGAATGCGGGCGGTCATGAAATCCCCCTGATATCGCGCCAGACCGAAAGGGCCGGGTCGGCCGCGCATTTGTCGCGGGCGCGGAGGGCAAGCGCGGCGGCGTCGCCGAACAGCGGAAGATAGTCGGAAAACGCGACGTCGGTTTTGTCGGTGGTGAAAGGAAATTTCCCGTCCGAGAGCAACATGGCGAGCGAATCGACAATCGCCATTCCGTCGTTGTTCAGGGCCGCGCGCGGATAGGCGAGGACCAGCCCTTCGTCCCTGGGCATTGGGAAAAAATAGGAGAACGAGGCGACGGGTTCCGGCCTTCCCATGTCGGAAAGAGCGCGTTCCAGCATGCGGGTATACAGGAGCGGTTGCAAATGCCGTCCCTGTTGGAACGGATCGGCGCGGGAAAATTTGTCCGACCGGCCCGTCTTGTAATCGAGAACGGCCAGCCCGCCCCGGTCCAGCCGGTCGATGCGATCGACGCGCCCCTGAAGCAGAATTTCCACGCCGGACGAAAGGGGAATCGGTATGGGCGTCTCCCTGTCCCAGCGGGTGCGGATGGATTTGGCGCCGCCGAGCGCAACTTCGCGATACAACGGACGGCCTTGCGTTTGGCGTTCCTTTTCGCTGTGAAGAAAAATGGCGGCGGCTTCGCGAAGCTCCGCCGTTTCGCGCCGGAACGCCAGATCGTCCTTGGGCGGATACTCGCGGCTGTAGCGGAGAATCGCATTGTCAAGCATGAGGGAAAGTCGGCGCTTCGCTTCTTCCCGGGTGTCGTCGTCGACGGGGAGCGAGTCCCGGTCGAGATCGTCCAGAAAGTTTTGGAAAAGATCGTGGAGCAGGGTGCCGCGCTCATTGCCGGGAAGCCAGCGTCCGGGCCGAATGTCGGCGCGGTCGGGCGGCCTGATGGCGAGAACGCGCTTGAAAAAGAAATGGAGCGGGCACGCGGCCAGTTCTTCAAGATGGGTGGGCGAGAACACAACGCCCCCGGAAGGATTCCACTCCGCGCCGGCTTCGGGCACAAAACCGTCGTATTCGGTAAAGCGGTCCGACGCACGTTCGGCCTCCGCATGCGCGCCCGCCGCAAGGTTCGGAAAATACGGAGAGAGCATCGCGCTGTCCGGAGCGTCCGGGCGGCGGCGCACGAGAACGGTCAGCCAATCCTCCCGGCGGTCCAGCGGCTGGGTGTCCGGCGCGGGAAGAAGCGTCGCTTCGGCGGACGGAACCGCATTATGCGCATCCCGGAGGGCGGCGTACAGGGGCGCGGGGAATTGTTCGCGCCCGCCGCCGTTCGCGTGGGCGGCGTAGCTGAGCCGCACCGTCCCCCGCACCCGCGACAACAGGCCGAGGAGCGCGTGTTCGCGTTGTTTGCGCCAATGGGCGGACGGACGAAGATGCGGCGAAAGCGACGCGCGCTCCGCGTCGAGAAGCACCGGATCTTGCCGCGGTTGTCCGGGGAAATGCCCGTCGTCCATGCCGGTGACGAACGTATGCCGCCGCCCCGTGTGCCCGCCCGACGCGATGTCGGCGATGTGCATTCTCCCGGGCATCGCGCCCATGCCCATGACCCGGAACGAGGAAAGAAGATTGCCAAGCCAGAGAACGGCGTCGAATCCGGCCCAGTCGCAGAACGGTTCCCAGAGGCGGATAGCGTCCAGCAGGCCGAGCCGGGCGTAGGCGTCGAGTTTGGCGTCGCGTTTGTCGGAAACGGCGAGTAGCGCCTCGGCGGCGGCGAGCACCGCGGGAGGATTCCCGGGAACGATCCGGCTCAGCCGGTTGGCGAGCCATTGTTCCGCCCGGTCGAGACTGGTGGCGAGTGCGCGGCCTCCCAGCCGTTCCCGGTAGTCCGCGATACCGCCGCGAACAGGCAGGGCGCGAAGCCGCGCCGCCAGCATCCCCGACGAAATGCCCGGCGCGGAATCGCGCCACCCCTCGTCCAGAAGCCGCGCGTCCAGCATCCGGGCCAGCCCCTCGGTCGGCGTTCCGTTTTCGAGCCATTCCAGCCAGGCGGCGAGCAACCGCGCCGGCCGCGCATACGATCCGGGAATGCCGGGAGCGGACGTGAGAGGCAACTCTTCCACCGCGCCGCCGAACGTCTCAAGCGCGGCGCGGCACAAGGCGGGAATGGACGAGGCCGGATCGAGACAAACCACCTCCACCTGATCGAGCGGGATTTCGTCGCGGAGCAGTTGGCGGAAAATGTCCCGCGCTTCATTGATCGGGTTGTCGGCGCTGGCGAAAGCGAGACTCGCCCGCATATCGTCCGTATCGTCGGGCAAATGAACGCGGTCGTCCTCCGGCCAGACAAGAAGAAACCGCCGTTCGAGCGCGGTGCAATTTTCCCATATGAAATGCGGAATGACGAGACGGGGAAGCGCGCCGGCGCTCGAAGCGGATGCAATCGCCGCCCGATGCGTTTCGCCGGGGGCGGCCACGCCCTTTCGGGCGGCGTCGGCGCGAGAGCGGCGAAGAAGCGCGGCCAGCTCCGCGCCTTTCTTCGGGCCGCATGATTGTATGAGTGCGCGCGCGCCGTCCCGCGCATCGGCGCATTCGACATCGTCCCAGGCGGAGAGAAGCGCGTCGACGAGCGGGAAGCTTGGCGGAAGACTGGTAAAATAGGCGCTGTCGCCGTCGACCGCATTCCGCGCAACGCGGGCGAGGGCGGAGGCGACGAGACGCATTTTTTCCGGTTTGGAGGCCAGGCGAAGTTTTTTTGCCGCCAGTTCCGGCTCGGCGTAATCGCGCACGAGCCGATCCAGCGTTGTTGCCCGCACCGCCGCGACGCCTCCGGACAGCCGCGCCGCGTGATCGATCCAGTCCCGTCCGACGCGGCGAGACGGCGCAATCAGGAGCGTTTCCCGAAGCGGACGCGTGGCGAGAGCATCCGCGAGAGCTTGAATCATGTTAGCCATTGTGTTCCCGAATCTCCATCCGCAGCGCCTTGTTGAAACCGTCCGCGAGCGCGACGCGGTTCGCCAAACGGTATGGCCAAAGCCACACGCCGCCGGCGTAATCGGCCACGACGCGCGCCATGGCGCGCTTGCGGCGCGGAGATTTGACGTCGACGAGAATGTCCTGAATCTTTCTGCCGCCGGGAGCGCCCAACGGGC
>DAIPJX010000040.1:0-12646 GCA_036770065.1 Planctomycetota bacterium | reverse complement strand
CGGTAGCGCTCGAATCTTGAATGTAAGAATTTTCCAGCATTGTTCATTGTTAATTATTAATTGTTAATTGGAGTTTCTATGAGTACATATATTGTCTTGAACCCGAACGACGACGTCGGCGTCGCCATTGAAGCGCTCGCTCCCGGCACGACCCTGCCGATAGGCGGCGGCGTGACGCTCAGGGAAAATATTCCGGCGGGCCACAAGTTCGCCGTCAAGGATATCGCTTCCGGCGCCATGGTGCGCAAATACGGCACGCCAATCGGCCACGCGATTACAGCCATTCCGGCCGGTTCGTGGGTGCATGTTCACAACGTCAAGACCAATCTCGCCGGCGAGGAGGAGTATCAATACGATCCGACCGAACCCGTCGGCGCGCATTCGCCGGATATTCCCATGTTTGACGGGTACCGCCGCGACAGCGGCAAAGTCGGCATCAGAAACGAAGTATGGGTCATTCCCACCGTCGGCTGCGTCAACTGGCTGGTGGAACGGCTCGCCAAGGACGCGAACGCGGAAAAACCGGACGGCATCGATCTGGTCGTCGCATTTCCCCATCCCTTCGGGTGCAGTCAATTGGGCGAGGACCACGAAAACACCCGCACCATTCTTGCCAATCTGGCGCGCCATCCGAACGCGGGCGCGGTGCTGTTCGTCGGTCTCGGCTGCGAGAACAACGTCATGAAGGACTTTCGCGCCCTGGTCGAATCGCATTCCGACCGCTCGTCCAACATCCACTACATGATAGCCCAAGACGAACGGGACGAGTACGCCGTCGGCATGGAACACATGCGGGAGCTTATGGCGAAGGCGGGCGGCGCGCGCCGCGAAAAGGTTCCGGTTTCGGAATTGGTCGTCGGCATGAAATGCGGCGCGTCGGACGGTTTGTCCGGCGTGACGGCAAATCCGCTCCTGGGAGGTTTTTCCGACTGGCTGGTCGATAGAGGCGGCCGTTCCGTGTTGACCGAAGTGCCGGAAATGTTCGGGGCGGAACACAGTCTTTTGAACCGCGCAGTGGACAAAAACGTGTTTCAGCGCGGCGTCGACATGGTCAATAATTTCAAAAAATATTTCATTCGCTACAACCAGACGATTTACGAAAATCCGTCTCCGGGCAACAAGGACGGCGGCATAACCACGCTCGAGGACAAGTCCATAGGCTGCACGCAAAAAGGCGGCACGCGCCCAATCGTGGACGTGATTCCCTACGGCGGCACGGCGACAAAGCCGGGCGTCACCCTCTTGTCCGGTCCCGGCAACGATATCGTATCCGTTTCGGTCATGGCGGCGGCGGGCGCGCATATGGTCCTGTTCTCGACCGGACGCGGCAATCCGCTCGGCGCTCCCGTGCCGGTCGTCAAGGTATCGTCCAACCATGACCTCGCCGAAAGAAAACCGCACTGGATCGACTTCGACGCCAGCCCTCTCGCCGCGGGAAAACCCATGGCCGAACTGGTCGATCAATTCGCCGCCCTTATCCTCGCCACCGCGTCGGGGCAAAAAACAAAAAGCGAAATCAGCGGATTTCATGATTTCGCCATCTTCAAGGACGGTGTTACACTGTAACGCGTTTTCGATTTCTTCCGGATGGTTTTCCACCGTTGACGACACAATAAAAAGAGAGTTGATTGTCTTGCAATCGACTCTCTTTGTTATTACGCACTTGGCATTATATGTTGGCGGAAAACGAATATGGTGTAATTTTTCCGGGAGAAAACATGAGTTGCAAGTTGTATGGACGGCCCGAATTGTTCGGGAAGTCGTCTTTTTTAACTGAAGGATTATTATATTCGACCGACGCTCTCGGTACGCCGCATATGGTGCGGATGCCGAGGCAACCGTTTGTCTTTGCCGAAACGCCGCGCGCCCAGAGCGCCATTCCGGCCTTCAGGCACAACAAACTGCGCGATTTCTTCCGTTCGATGCATGCGCCGGAACATTCCAACGGCGCGCGGTACGACGCATATTACAATCCGAGCGCAATCCAAAAAGCGTTCATCGCCCGCCAACCGGCATAATATGAAATACGGCATATTTTCTCTTCGACCGCAAAGCGCTTGCACCCGGCCGTGTTATTTGGTACGGTTATGCAAGCGAAAGTGGAAATAACCACGGAGGAATACCTATGCTGAAATTCTCTGCCAATCTTACGTTCCTGTACAGCGATAAACCATTGCTTGAGCGTATCGCCTGCGCCGGTCGGGCCGGATTCAAGGCGGTCGAATTCATGTCGCCGTACGAAGAAAAACCGGAAGACATCAAAAAAGCGCTGGACGAGAACGCCGTTCTCATGGCGCTGTTCAACACCAGAGCGGGAAAACCCGGCATGGGCGAACGCGGCTATCTCGCCATTGCCCACGGCGGCGACAGCGTGTTTGCCGATGCGCTCGCGGACGTTATCCGCTATGCGACGCATCTTTCCTGTCCCCGAATCAACGTCCAGGCCGGAATCGCGCCCGAAGGCGAAGCGCCCGCCATGACGATGGACCGGGTGGTCGAGCGGCTCCGGCATGCGGCCGATCTTTTTGCCGGACACGGCATCAACGCGCTTCTCGAACACTGCAACCGGCATGACATTCCCGGCTATTTTATCGACACGCCGGACAAGGCGGTCGAAGCGCTTCGCCGGGTCGACAGGCCGAACGCGAAGCTGCAATACGATTTTTATCATGCCCAGCGCACATCGGGAGAGTTGGTCGCGTTTTTCCGCGACCACGCCGACATGATCGATCATATCCAGATAGCCGACAATCCGGGCCGCAACCAGCCAGGCACGGGCGAGATCAATTACACATTCGTTTTGTCCGAATTGGAACGGCTTGGCTACCAGGGCTGGATTGGGCTTGAATACAAACCCCTGCCCGACGCCGACGCGTCCTACGGATGGATGAAAGAGATGGGCTACGCGCTCTGACGACCGCCGGCCTCGTCCGATAATCCCGGAGCGCGGCAATCGCTTCAATTTTTATGAAAGGAACATTCCTTCTCCCGGAAAGAACAGATGAGAATATCTGTTTTGAAAGGATCAAGGAATGCGGCGAATCCACCCACTCGTTGCCGGAATCGGCCTGCTTCTGGCGGTCATATGCGCGCTCGCACACACCGCGGCCGCAATGGATTCCGCAGTGCTCGCGCTCCGGGAAAAAGCGAACGGACTCGCCGACGAGGAACGTTTCAACGAAGCCCTGGCCGTACTCGAAAAGATACAACGGGACTATCCCGGCAATATCGACGTCGACTTCGATATTCTTGCCGTACTCGCATGGTCGGGACGGTATGAAAATGCCGCCGACATGGCGCTTTCGCTTCCTCTTGAGCAAGCGCCCGATCACGTTCGGCAAGCTGCGGCCATGGCATACCGCGAAACCGGAAGACTCAAAAAATCCGAACTCCTTTACCTTGACCTCCTCTCCCGGCACCCGGACAATCCGACCATCGCCGAAGGACTCGCGCTCACGCTCGTCAAAGCATGCAATCTGCAACGCGCCGGGGACTTGATCGCGCGCTACAAAACAGCCCCGAACCTCATGACAACAGCCGAAACAGCCCTGGTCATGAAAAAACGGGACCAGGCGGCGGCGCTGGCGCAAGACGGCAAATACGATGAAGCGCTTGCCCTGCTCCGCGCGCTGCGGCAGGAACACTTCGGGCATCCCGGCATCGAGCACGACCGGATCGCCATCCTGTCGTGGATGGGAAACTACGCCGAAGCCGCCGCCCTGGCGGACAGCCTGAACCTGAGCCAGGCGCCCGCCCAGGTCCAAAGCGCGGCCGCCAAGGCATACCGCGAAACCGGCGATATCGAAAAAGCGGAAACACTGTACCGCAGCGCGCTCGCCCGCGATCCGGCCAATGCCGAAATCGCCCTCGGCCTCGCCCTGACCGCAATCGAAAAAAGCAACCTGGAAGAGGCCGAACTCCTTCTTGAACGATACGAGGACGACGATCCCGACCTCATGTCCCAGGCGGAAAAAGCGTTGCTGGCCGCTCGACGCGTTCCGGAGGAAGCGCCGCCGCGCCATCCGGGATTTTCCGAAATAGCCGTACAGAACACGCCCGATCCGGACGAGAGACGCGTAAAACCGTGCTGGATGCATATTCACCCGTCACCCGAGTTTATTACATATGGCGCGCAACAATCCGATACCAACAACCACGGTCTCCACGAACTCCGCCTGGCCGCCTCCTGGGCGCATGTGACCAGCGGCATCAATCCGGTGCGGGGCAAAGGCGACGATCCGTCCATCGAAGCGCGGTTGTACGGCAAGACATTCGCCGGGAACTGGCGCGTGTTCGGAGGATACGCCACCGCCGCCGGCGATTACGACGAAGGCCATGCCCGGCAAAACATCCTGCTGGGCGGACTCGAATACAGCTCCGCCTTCATCACCGCCCAACTCGAAGCCCGCGCCGACACCGTTCACGACACAAAGTTCGGCCTGCAATTGTCCGGAGCCATCACGCCGAACGAGTGCTGGACCATCCCGTTCAATCTCGAATTGAACAGCCGCGAAACGCCCCTTCGCGCCCGCAACAGCGACATCACCGCAAAAGCGGCGGGAAGCGGACTGTCCTATGGGTGGAGCGAAAACGGTTCGGCCAGCGTCCTCGCGTCGTTCCTCGACTTCTCCGACGACAATCGGCGCCTCGCCGTCACCGCCGACGTTACGGAACGATTGTTTGCCCGAAACACCCACTCTCTGGACGGTTCCATTCATGCCTATGCATCATGGAACAGCCTGAACAGCGACCGCCCGTATTTCAATCCAAAGCGCGATCTCGAACTGAGCGCCGCCCTCACCTACGGAAACCGGCTCTGGCAACGCGGCGACCGCGCGTTCGGCCACTCTCTGTCAGCCGCCGCGGGAAAGTATTATCAACGCTATTACGGGTCCGGTTTGGTATGGTCGCTGGCGTATAGCCATTCGTGGGAGTTGGGAAAGCGCTTCATGATCGATTACGGCATTGGCTACGGCAGGCACATGTTCGACGGCGAATCGGAGCGGTCGCTCACCGCCTTTGCCTCGGCGGTGTTTCGTTTTTAAACGAGGTACATTGTCCGCAATTTTTCTATATCGACGTTCAGTTGATTGGTGAGAAAGGCATCCATGCCGTTATAATTGTCGTCAATCACTTCCAGCGCGGTCTCGATGAATTCGGGCCGCACCGAGTACAACGGCTCCATGACCGCATCATAATCGAAACCGGCTTGATATTTGTTTTTCAAATACTCCGCCGAAAGCAGATAGTCCCCGACAACCGTCTCCCTCTCCACGCCAAGGCCGGAAAGCAGAAGCGCTCCCGCCAGCCCCGTGCGGTCTTTCCCCGCCGTGCAATGGAAAAGAAGCGGCTGCGAATCACCGTCCAGAACAATTTCAAAAAACTCGCGGTAGCGGAACTGGAAATCGTGAACCAGCAGCCGATACACCGACACCATCATGCCGACGGCTTTTTCCCGGGTCAGGCGGCCGTCCATAACGCCTCCCGCCAGCTTGCCCACCTCAATCGGCAAGTGACGCCTGTGCACAACCGAATCCGGCAAACGGTCCGGCGACGCCGACGCTTCGCCCTTGTCGCGAAAATCAATCACCGTCCGAATGCCCAAACGCCGAACCATCTCCCTGTCTTCCCGCGTCAATTCGAACAGATCATCCGAACGAAACAGCCTGCCCCACGCCACCACTCTGCCGTCCGCGGCGGGATAGCCGCCCAGTTCGCGAAAGTTGAACGATCCATCAAGCGGAATAACGCGGTCACGCCCCGCCATGTTTCCATCGGCCACGTTCATCGCCCTCCCACGTATTGATCCGGCGCATACAGCGGCGCGGATTTTGCGGGGTTGGCATGATTGTAATAATCGGGACGCCAGCTCCTGTCGCGCGTATCGCCCATGTTCATCTCCATCATCGTGTCCGCGTCGGGGAAGCCGGCGTCCACCATGGTGGAGTATCCGTCCAGCCCGCGTCCGCGTTCGTTTTCCGGAATGCGGCTGTCGCGCGACCTGCGCTCGGCCACAGTCGCGGGGCGTATGGTCCGCCCGCCGTCGGGACGCCACGACTGAATGCGCCTGTCGCCGTTGTTCGCGGCGATGACCGCGTTCTTTTCGGCGAACGCCTGATCAAAATACGCATCGCCGCGCGCGTCCGTCTCATGATCGGGAATGCGGGAATCGCGTTCCATCATCGCCATCAGGCGACGCACCGCCGCGTCCTGATCCCGCTTTTGTCTCCGCGCTTCCGTCTTGGCCCGTTCTTCCGCTTCCTTGACCGCCTTGCGCCGCGCTTCAATATAGGATTTCGCCAGCTTGTTCGCCACGACTTCGTAATACTGTCCCATGCTCCGGACAAACACTTCCGTACCGTACGGGTGATCGGCAATCAGGTGGGTTCGGCCATATTTCGACACATCCAGCCCCACGCTGCCGATAGACGAATCGAACATTTCCTGACGGATGTAAATAGTGCCCGACGACGCGCCGCCGGCGCCCATGCGGGGAATCCCCCACTGGGTCATCTCGGCAATCGCATTCGCCGCCGTCTCCGTATTGCCGGTCGCGATGACCCGCATGGTAACCGCCAATTTCGGCCTCATATACGGATCGTAATCCGTAACCTCGCCGACAATAACCGCGTCCGCCTTGACCTGGCGGGCAAGACGGACCGCTTCGTCGCGATTGCGGACGGGATCATAGAATGTCCGGGGCCGCGCGCCATTCATGGCGGCGGAGGAAAACGGATTGTCGGGATCGGCCCGCACCTCTTCCGGCCTGACCAGACCCAGTGCGATTTTCTCTCTGAGATTCGCATTGTAGCGGCGGTTCATCCTGTTGTCGGAATCGACCCGGGCAAGAATTTCCCTCGGGTAAATCACCCGAACCTTGCCCTCGGCCGCCAACTGGTTCGCCAGTTTGTTGGCGAAATCCTCGGCGTCGAATCCGGGTTGGGGCGCCTGATTATCAAACGGGAACACGGCAATGGTCTTAATCGTGGTCAGCGTGACCGGATCCTCCAAAAACTCCTGATACGGCTTGCTCGACGATCCATACGTCGCGGCGATGTGATTGGGGTCGATACTCATGCACCCGGCAACCAGCATAAGGGCAAAGCCCATGACAACCGCCAGCGGCGCACGGCGCGGAGCGACTTTCATACAGTGAGTGTTCGTGGTGTTCATCCGTGAATCCATCGCGCATCCTCGAAACAACGCATCAGAGCGTTTTTATTAGAACCTGCCGTTCACATTTTCCATAACCGCTTCCTCCTCCGCCCTGCTCTGCAACTCGCGCATAAGGCCAGGAAGCATGGGACGAACGCTCCAAATGGTCGGATTGCCCTTCCGGCTCGAAGTAAAATAAATCCGCCCGACCGGATTCCCCGGTTCGGGAGCCCAGGACGGATACCAGTCCGGCGCGGGATGATTGGTGATCTGGGTCAGATCGGTGCCGTCCAACTTGACGGCCCAAATATCGTCGGCACGGTAAATGCGGGCCTGCATTTCAGCCAACGGCGACTTGCGCACCGTCGCGAACGCCAGATACTCCCCGTTCGGCGACCAGGCGGGGGTGATTGCGGCCCATTCGTTCGAAGCAATGATTTCCTTGGGCGATCCGAGAGCTTCGAGCCTGCCGTTCGATTGCAAGGCAATGTCTATCGTCCAGATGCTGAACCACGGCACATCGCGCTGACGGTGACGCTGATAGGCAATCGTGTAGATTTTTCTGCCGTCTTCGGTCTCGCGCACCGAGTTCGGATTGAACGCGGGGAACAAGCCTTCCGTAATGGCGGTAAATGTTTTCTTCCTCGTATCCATCACCCAAATCTGCCACTGCCCGTCCATGGAGTTGAACCGGCTGAAGGCGAGGAATTCGGAATCCGCCGACCAGGTCGGATGAATATCGTCGTCCGTGGTCCGCGTCAACTGCTCAGGCGATGAATTGGACGGCGCGTCAAGCGCACGCAGGAGAAGACTCCAGTTGCCGTACCGGTTCGAGCACCACGCAAGCCAACGGCCATTGGGGCTGGCCGCGGGCATCATGTCGGCCATCGTGTCGTCGGTCAAAAGCGTCCAGGCTTTGCTGTCGACGTCCTGCATGGCCAGCTTGGGGTTCTTCGACATGCGGGTGGTGGAGTAGTACATGGTCTTGCCGGCCGGGTCGAGCGTGACGTTGTGATCGCCGCCGGCGCTCGCGAAGGTATTCTGGGTCAGGCCGTTGATAAGGCCCGCTCCGTGCAGGCGCTGATCGATAGTATTGGGATTGTACATCCCTTCCACCCAATGCCTAGGCTGATACTCAATACCCATTTGTTCTTTTTGAATGGGATTGGCCGGGTCCATTTCGGGATAGCGTTCGCCGCGCTTCCACGAAGCGTCCATGCCGTTCCCGTCAAACGGATTGAAATCCACGCCGTAGGCAGGCATGGACGGTTGCAGCGGATCCTGGGCAAAGCCGCCCGATCCGGCTACGCGCTTGTCGCCGGGCGCCCAGCCCATTCTGGGCCACTTCGCACCGCCGGGCGCCTGATTAGCGCCGCCCAATTCAGGGCCGCCGGATTGAATTTCCTCACCGCCGCCGCCCTGAAACGGCATGGTGCATCCAACAAGACCGGCGGAAAAAATTGCAATCACCGCCATCGACATGAGCGCCGCGAATGTTTTCGCCACGGCCATCCTCCATTGCCATACCATCGTTCATCTTCGGGAGAAATGCTCCCGCACGTTCGATAATAACTTCCGTTATTGTTATCGGTCAGGAACGAACGGCAACTTCAGTCATAATTGCATGAAAACAACCGGAGGGAATATTTCGAAACGAAAAACCATTATATGTATACGGCGTACAGCGAGTAAAAGAACAGGCCGCAAGAGAAAAATCGACATCCCGGCATCACCGGGACGCGCGCCGCCACTCGAGCACCCGGCCGGACTGCGAATGCACCGACTCCACCACGCCTGCTATCGACTTCGCCGCCTCGATCGGATCGACGCCGCAAAACGATGTCGGCAGGCAGACAATGCGCTCAAGCGCCGCGTCGGTCGCCGGCAAACTGTTCGCCATATCCGGATCGAGCGACCGGTAATACTCGTGCCGCTGGCAGCCGGGAGCGAAGTACAGTTGCAGCAACACATTTTCCCGCCGCAGCACATCGACCAGCGCCTCGCGCGGCACGCCGTATTCGTCCCCAAGGGAGAAGGCGAAATACCGGCAGTTGTTTTCCCCGTCCGCGCCGACCGGATACACGCGCACGCCGGGAATGCCCGCCAGAGCGTTCACATACGTCTGCCGCACCGCGAACAGGGCGCGCTTGCGTTCTTCCAGCGCGGGCAGGGACGCAAGGCCCATCGCGGCATGAATCTCCGAAAGCTTCGCGTTCAGCCCAACCATGCCGTTCCGAACCGGTCCGTCATGGCCGAAAGCGCGAAGCGCCCTGATTTCACCGGCCAGCGCATCATCATTGGTCACGACGGCGCCGCCCTCGAAGGTTGAGAAAAACTTGGTCGCATGAAAACTCAACCACTCCGGAACGTCAAACCCGCCCGCCTTCGTCCCGTCGCGCTCGCAATCAAAACAATGCGCCGCATCCGCCAGCAACATCACATTGCGGCGCTTCGCGATATCCCGCAACTTCTTCATGTCGGCAAAAACGCCGAATATATGCGTCGGCACAATAGCCCGCGTCTCCGACGTGATTTTTCTCTCGACATCGTCGGGGTCGATAGCGAGCGTTTCCGGCTCGATATCGGCAAAACGGATTTTCATCCCTTCCCAGGCGCACGCATGGGCGGTGGCGATAAACGTATTGCCGCTCACAATGGCTTCGCCTTTTTCCAATCCCATCGCCTTGACGACGAGAAGCTGGGCAAGCGTACCGTTCGCGACAACGACGGCATGACGGACATTGTGGCGCGCGGCAACCTCTTCCTCCAACCGCCGGGCCAACGGCCCGTTGTTGGTGAAATAATTCCGGGCAAACACAGCGTCCTGCAAACGCCGGAACCGCTCCAGCGTTTCCGGCTCGACAATCGGACCGCCCACATGCTGAACCGTAGCGAACAGCGGTGCGCCTGTATGAATAGCCAGCTTCATATTCGCCTTTCGGAAAAAAATCGACACCGCCTCCGGCGCATCATGACACAAGCGCCTCCCGGGCCGCAACCGCCAAGCTGTCCGCCAGTTCATTGCCCGGATGCCCCGCATGTCCCCGTATCCACGTCCACCGCACCGAGTGCATTGCCATCGCATCCATCAAGTCGCGCCACAAATCCTCGTTCTTGACCGGTTGGCGGCTTGCCGTTTTCCACCCGTTTTTCAACCAGTTTTTCAGCCATCCCTTCTGGAACGCGTCGACAACATAGCGGCTGTCCGTCGTCACCACAACCGAACACGGGACTTTCAAAACCCGAAGCGCCTCAATCACCGCCGTCAATTCCATTCGGTTGTTGGTCGTATTCGGCTCCGCTCCCGACATGCGTTTTTCAAGACCGCGCTTTTCGTCCGCAAGCACCGCTCCCCATCCGCCCGGACCGGGATTGCCCGAACACGCGCCATCCGCATACACCAACACTTCCGGCCTGTTATCCACCGCCTCGCCCATTCGTTATTTTCCAATGCAAAATCGCGAAAAAATGCGCGCGAGCGCTTCCTCCGCATAGCCTTCACCCAAAGCGCGGCCAAACGATTCCACCGCCAACCGCATATCGTCCGCCGCCAGCTCAATCCGCCCGGCCCCATTCAACTCCGACGCCGCCGCGCGGGAATGAAAAAGCGCCTCCGACAACTCCGCCGATTCCCGCGCGTTCCATAAAGACAGCGGCTCGGTCGAATCCGCCAACGCGCCAATGCGCCGGAACAATTCGTCAACCCCGCGTCCCGTTTTCGCGCTGACTTCAAGCGTATCGACAAGGGCGACGCCGCACGCCCGGACAAACGCCGCAGCCTCGTCAATGGAGCGCGCCGCAGCCACGTCCGTCTTGTTCAAAACCAAAACAACGCGTCCGGACAAACGCCCGGCAAACGCCGCTTCGCGTTTTCCCGGCCTTGCCGACGCATCCATGACCCAACACGCGATATCCTCTTCGCCCAGCCGGTCAAACGCACCCTCCGCCGCAGCCAAACCACCGCCCTCGCCATCCGGATGATACCCTGGATTATCCGAAAGAATAAACGGCATTCCATTATACGAAACCTGGCGGCGCAAACTGTCGCGAGTCGTGGACGGGATGTCCGACACGAGCGCCGTCTCCACGCCGAGCATCGCGTTTAGAAGAGAACTCTTGCCCGCATTCGCCATGCCAACCAGCGCAACCCGCACAAGACCATGCTCGCCCGCCCGTTTTGTTTCGCGCACGGCAATGCCTTCGCGTTCCAGTTCATCCGCTATTCCGGCAATCGCGGCGACGGCTGCGTCTATTTCCACATTCTCGTCGGAGAAATCCAGAGACGCTTCGATATGCGCCGCCAAATCCATCATCCGATCACGCCACGCGCAAAGACGCGACGCATCGTGCCCGCCCAGCCGGGAAAGCGCACGCTTCCTGCCCGCCTGATTCTCCGCCCGCACCAACTCTTCCACCGCTTCCGCCTGCGCAAGCGACAACCGTCCGCTCCGGAACGCGCGGAAGGTGAACTCCCCCGCCCCGGCCGCCCGCGCGCCGGCCGCGATGCACGCCTCCATTATCGCCCGCAAAACAATGGGCGATCCGGCCGCATGAATCTCGACCACATGCTCGCGCGTATATGAATGCGGCGCAGGCATGACAAACACCCTGACTGGACATGGCGCGCCCGCATGCCGCACCCCCACCCGCATCAATGCGTCAAAACAACGGCGCGCCGGTTCCAGGGCCGTTCGTTCGGGAACAAGAAGCGACCCAACCAACGAAAGCGCATCCTCTCCGGAAACGCGAAGCGCGCCCACCAGCGCGTTGCCGGGCGGGGTCGCGATTTGCACCAACGTTTTGTTGGAAAAATATTGCATTAAAAATCCTTCGCCATTTCCGTTTCAATGACGAGTCTGGAGTGTATGGCTCCTTTGTTTATGCCGGGACATCTGGTCGCGACGTTTTCCCACCGTTCGGGGGAGCTGAGGTTCTCTTCCCACCACGGCCATGTGCGGCACTGTACGGGACGCGCGGAATAAATCCGGCAGCCTCCCGCATCTTCGATAAAGGGACAATCGCCTTTGCCGTTATCGACCAGCGCCAGCCCAGACGGAGTTGAACGTAAATAGGTTGCCGCAAATTTCTCGAACGCCATGTCGAGGGCGTTCGCCATACCTCTCGCTTCGTCCTCGGTGACCCATACATAGCCGCCCGGCCCACGGCAGCACTCGCTACATCCTTGGCATTGAAAGGCCAATCCATTGTGAAACCATGGTGTTTTTCCCGCACCCTGCGCCATTCCGTTCCCTTTCCCATGCGATACTGCAACAAATTCCTCGTCCTCTACAATAGTAGAAAAAGCGGGATGGCAACGCTACGGTTTCTTTGGTTCCCTGATAAAAAAATCAATTTTTCACTGGACAGCCAGCGGTTGTTTCGTATGATGAGTCACTTCGAATTGCTTGTCGTTGTTGTGGTTCTAAAAAATGAATCATTCCCCTGTAGCTCAGCTGGTAGAGCGTCGGACTGTTAATCCGCAGGTCGCTGG
>DAIPJX010000249.1:0-3403 GCA_036770065.1 Planctomycetota bacterium | reverse complement strand
GCTTGGCCATCGGCTGGCCGCAGGCGGCGGCGGTTATGGCGGCCATGGACGACAAATTGAACGATCCCTTGCCGTCGCCGCCAATGCCGACAATATCGAGCACCGGCAAGTCCGTGACGAACGGAACGCACTTGTCGGCAAGAACGGAAACGCACCCGGCGATTTCCGCCGCGGTGACGCCCTTCGCCTCGAGCGCGCATAAGAATCCGGCAAGCCGGGCGTTGGTCATATTGCCTTCGGCCATCTCCAGCATAAACGCGCGGGCCGTCTCCCGTTCAAGATTCTCGCCCTTGATCAACCGGTCCAGAACCTGCCTGCCCAAAAACGGTTCGCGACGATAATTGACGAAGTTTTCCAGAACCCGCCGACCCGATTCCGAGCCGATGGATTCGGGATGGAATTGCACGCCCTCGAGAACGCACTCCTTGTGCCGAATGGCCATGATGTCGCCGTCGCGGCGGCTCTGGGCGGAGATTTCAAAACAGTCCGGCAACGTCTCCGGTTCGACCACGAGCGAATGATAGCGCATGAACGACGAGGGAGAGGGAATGTTTCGGAAGCATCCGCGCCCGTCCGTCAGCATTTCGTCCGCTTTGCCGTGCATGACGCGCTTGCCCCGGCGGATGCCCCCGCCATGGGCGGCCGCCGCGAGTTCATGCCCCAGACCGACTCCCAGCATCGGCACGCGCCCGGTAAACCGCCGAACCGTCTCGAGGCTGGCCGGGTACTCGTCCGGAGAGCCGGGACCGGCAGACAGGATCAACCCCTTCATCGGGAGCGCTTCCAGTTCCTCCGGCGTGTACGCATCGGAACGAATGACGCGCACTTCGCCGCAAACAATCCCGCTCAGCATTTGCGCCAGATTATATGTGAACGAATCAAAATGATCGATAATGACGTACATGGGAAAATCCTTTCCTGGCGTTTGATTAGCGTCCGGTCTCGTCGGCGAGATCGAGGGCGGCCATGAGCGCGGCGAGTTTTTGCCTCGTTTCCTCCAGTTCCTTTTCCGGCGCCGAATCGTGGACAATGCCGGCGCCGGCCTGAAGGTACAGGCGCGTTCCTTTTTGCAGCGCGCAGCGAATCGCAATGCAGGCATTGAATTCTCCCCCCGGCTCGATGAACCCGACAATGCCGGCGTAGAAGCGGCGCGCCCGTTTCTCCAGCCGGTCCACCGTCTCCATCGCGCGTATTTTCGGCACGCCGGAAACGGCGCCGGCGGGAAATGTGCGACGAATCGCGTCCATGGCGGATACGCCGTCCGCAACCTCTCCCTCCACCCTGGAGGACAGGTGCATGACGTGGGAGTATTGTTCCACCGACATCAAATCCGCGACCCGAACCGTTCCGGCGCGGGCAACCCGGCCGATGTCGTTCCGGGCCAAATCGACCAGCATCGCATGTTCGGCCAGTTCCTTTTCGTCTGAAAGCAGCTCCTGCTCCCGCGCCGAATTCTTCGCCGGATCGGAAGAACGCGGGCGGGTGCCGGCGAGCGGTTTTATCATGAGCGTTTTTTCCTTGAGGCGGGCGTGCACTTCGGGCGAAGCGCCGAACAGCTGGAAACGGCCGAAATCGATATGGAACATATACGGCGACGGATTGATCGAGCGGAGTCGCCGGTATGAATCGAACGAGGACTGATCGGTCTCCACCTCCACCCGCCGCGAGAGAACCGCCTGAATGACATTGCCCGCCTCGATGTCCCCGCGAATCGACCGGACGCCGCGAAGGAATTCCTCTTCCCCGTCCGGATCGGGAATGATTCGGGCGTTGGCCTTCCCGACCGGTTCGGCGAGGTAATTGAAGTCGAAATCGCGAATCCGCGTTTCAACCGCGTCCAGCGCCAGTTCCAGATCGGTTTCGCGTTCGTGATAATTGACGCCGTGGAGATATATGACGTCGGCATGGTGGTCGTAGATGAGATAGACGTGGCCGAACAGGAAAACGGCGTCGTCAATGCCCATGTCGTCGTGCTTTTTCGTCAGGCGGACGGTTTCGCAACGCGTCGCGAATTCGTATCCGACATATCCGAAACCGCCGCATGGGTAGGGGAAATCCTGGTGCAGTTCGGGATGTTGATCGGCGAAATACCCGGCCGCGTCGAGTATGTCCTTCACCGGAGCGGAGGAAAACTCGCGCTCTTTCTCGCCCGCCGCCTGGAAAAGAACGGCGTCCCCGCGCTGAATCAACCGGAACGCTTCGTCCAGCACCAGAAGCGAATACCGCGAACGCCCGCGCTGGAAGGACGATGATTCAAAGAGGATTTTCGCTCCGAGTTTTTTCGCCAGGGCAAACGGGGTGAACCGTTCTCCGGGAAGCATGCGAATGACGCCGTCTGTGCGTATTTTTGCCTTTGTCATGGTTTCGGCCTTTTGTTTGCGACTCTCGTGATGAAGAATGCGGAACGAAAACAGGGACAGCCGTATGGCTGTCCCTGTATATTTGACGTCCGGAACTGCGGGCGGGATCCTTTACATACCTCGGGATTCCCGTCCCCACTCGGAGGCAAACGGAACAGCCGGCGGAATGCTCCGCCACCAGTAGCCGCGCCACCAACGGTTGGATTCGGCGCACACGCGCGCATTGCAGCCGGCGTTGTTGTCGCTGGCGGCAAGACAAGGCGTATTCCGCGTCGATTTGAACAAGCGCATCGAGTTTCCCGAATCCTGAAAAAAAAACGCATGTTGCACGAACCGCATGATACCGATATGAAAAATTATTGCAACGGTTTTATCTTGAATGTTTCACCGTTACCGATGCTCCGGCATCATGGCGTGTTTACCGAGCCATATGCCAAGCACCGGCCAGATACGGCAGTGGTCCTGCCAGGAACTGAACGGGGAATAGGTGGAGTCGACGGATGTGAAATAGTAAAACCCGTCGCCCCTGAAGCATCGTTTGACAAATGTGCCGGGCATTTTTTCCCTGCGTTCCCAGTCGCTGTCGACGATGGAGGCGACGACAATGCCGCCGTTGGCTTCGAACCCTTCCCGGTCCCGATCAATCATGACGTATTGTCCGGATGATATGATGGGCGCCATGGAGTTGCCCTGGACCGGCACCAGCGCCATGCTTGGCGGGGCGGTGACAAATTCTCCCGAATCCTCTTCGCCCGGCGTGCGCGTACTGGCGGGATCGTCGGTTGACGCCAATCCCCGCACCGGCCATTCGCCGGAACGGATAAAAGACGGCGAGCCGGGGGGCGCGGCCGAGGTGTCGGCGAGCATGCCCAAGGCCTTATAGCCCAAATACAACGTTTCCGCATTCGGCAGTCGGGCGATGCCGTCATTTCGTCCCCAGTTTGCAAATGCCTGGGGCGATATTCCTATCATTTTGGCCAATTCAAGATCTTTTTTGTGCGGAAATTTCATTTTCAGTGAATTTCTTAACCAATTGCCGGTAA
>DAIPJX010000248.1:0-3404 GCA_036770065.1 Planctomycetota bacterium | reverse complement strand
TGGCTGAATAAACGCCGAATGACCCGCGTCGATGAAACGTGCGGACCGTATCGGCCCGCGCGTTTTTTTCATTTTCCGTTATGTCGATTGGATACGCCCCGATGTAGTATTTCCGTATAAACTTTGTCTTGTGTATAAAATCACAAAGAATTACAATGTCCGGGATATATGGCGATATTTTCAATGTATGCGGGATTGCACAATGAATATACTCGTATTTGCCGGGACGACGGAAGGCAGGGAGTTGACCGAGCTGCTCGCGGCCATGGGCGAAAAACCGATGGTGAGCGTGGTGACGGAATACGGAGGCGATGTCGTAAAGGCGCTGCCGAAAAGCGTTCATGTATTGTCCGGACGGCAACGATCGACCGATATCGCGATTCTTTTGAAAAACGGAGCGTTCGACCTGGTGGTGGACGCGACCCATCCGTACGCGACCGCCGAATCGTCCAATATCCAGCAGGCGTCCCGCGCTGTCGGCGCGGAATACATCCGGCTGGCGCGCCACGCCCACCATTGGGAAAAATGCTCCGCCGTCGCCTCAGCCGAAAGAGCGGTGCAATGGTTGGCGGCAACGACAGGCTCGATATGGTTGACGACCGGGACGAGGGATTTGGCGATTTTTTCCACGCTTCCCGGATTTGCGGATCGCGTTTTCGTCCGCATTCCCCCGTCTCGGGAATCGCTGAACGAATGCGCGGGCGTTGGGCTTGCCGCATCAAGAATCATCGCCATGCAGGGACCGTTTTCGCGCGAACTGAACTGTGCCGTCATACGGCAATTCTCCATCGCCATCCTTGTGACGAAAGACGGAGGATGCGAAGGCGGATTCCTTGAAAAAGCCTCCGCCGTCGAGGAAACCGGCATCCGCATGCTGGTTGTCGGGCGGGCGGTCGAAGAAACGGGCATGGACATGGAAGGCGTGCTGAAATTCATCCGCATTCGCCTGGGGCTGTCGTAACCGCTATTCTCCGGCATGCGCCCGACTCATGACAAACGGATCGCCCGTGGACTGGCCGCCGTCGACACAGATGGTTTGACCGACGATATGCGCGCTTCCAGGCGACAACAAATGAATGACCGGAGCGACAAGAAGCGACGTCTCGCCAACCTTCCCGCGAGGAATCGCCACAAGACGCCGGGCAAGACCGTCCGGGTTCGCCTCTATGTCGGCCCGGTTGATGTCCGTGATTGCAATGCCGGGCGCGACCGAATTGACGTTGACGCCCGACTTGATCCATTCGACCGCGAGCGCACGGGTAAAACCGTCCACCGCGGCTTTGCTGGCCGAGTAGGCGGTGTAGTATGATTTTCCCTGGAACGAACTGAGCGATGAAATATTGACGACGTTGCCGTAGCCGTTCTTCAGCATATAAGGCGCGGCCTGCCTGCACGCGATCACCATGCCGATCAGATTGACGTCGATAACCTGCCGGAACGCGGCCAGCGGTTGTTTTGCAAGCGGACCGATGTTGTTGATGCCCGCGCTGTTCACCAATCCGTCGATTGTGCCGAATTGTTCCGCCACGGCGGCGAACGCCCGCGACATCTGTTCCTCGTTTGCGACGTCGGCCTGGACCGCGAGCGAATCCTGCGCGCGCAGGCGAAGCGTTTCGCCCGCTTTTTCAACCTTTTCCCTTGTCCGGCCGATAACCGCAACCTTTGCGCCGCAATCGGCCAGCGCGCACGCGATTTCCAATCCTATGCCGGAACTGCCGCCGACGATCGCCATTGAACGACCCGATACGCCGAAAAGCGATTGCAATGAATAGGTCATTTTTTTTCCTTTCGTTTGTCCGGTCCTTTTTGTACCCGCGCGGGCGCAAGCGGTCAAGACGGAACCGGCGCTGAAAAAAGGGCCCCCGCAGTGCGGAGGCCCCGGGCATTCAACTATATGTCGTCGTCCTTGCGACAAATGATCCGGCTGTTCAAACGGCGCATTTCTTTCGTATTTTCATGAATGGAATGGCGAATCTCCGACATGACCGAGGTCGATTCCGTCAACGCTCCGGCGCAGCGCTCCACCAGACCGATCAATTCGCGATCAAGCGTATGCCAGCGCCGGTTGTCCTCGTCCGTTTTTTCCACATCGCGTTTTCTCTGCCAAATCAGATACGTGATAAATGCGCCGAGCGCGCCAAAGTCCGTAAGCAATCGGAATAACGCGCCGAACGGATCGACCGTAACCGCCGGAACGCCATCGCCCGCAATCGCCAACCTGCATGCCGCCACGATTGCAACCGCTCCGGACAGAATGATTCGTCCGCGCAGGTTTTTCCAGGCCGGAATCACAAGACCCGTCCCAAGGCGACACCGACAACCCGCGCGACCGATTCCGGAAGAGTTGCGTTCGAGGCGACGAATTCAAGCGCCTGCCTTCGCTTTTCCGATTGCTCCAGAATCATGTCGCGTTGCCTTCTCGCGTATTCCGCCTCGTCCTCGTACACTTCCAACGTCGGCCTGACGGCGCGGCGGAAATAGTCGCCGTCCGCGGCTTTTGCCGCATTTTCCAATGTTTTGCAGTGATTGTCGCCGGAAAGAATGCTTGCAACCATCGCGTCTTCCCGTTCCTGAATCGTGTTCATGCCATACCTTTCAAAACGTTTTTGAAAACCATAATCCGACAAGCGGTTCTTTCAGCGCCTTCTCCATCAGCCGCCGGTTGCCGTGTTCGGCAAACGAGGCGGCCAATTCGTATCCGACCGTTCCGACCCGAACACGGGTTCCCGTATCGGCGTCACATATGAACGCCCCACGTTTGTCAATGCCCGCTTCGCCCCTCACGCTCCGGACAAGCGTGACGGCGACAAATCGGGCAAGCCCGGCAGCAAAGGGGATTTGGCCAGCGCCGCCTCCCCCCTGATCTTCCGGACTATCGCGTCGACCAGCGCCGGAAGCGCTTCCTTGGCGTAGGCGGTCAGAAGATCGAAACCGTCGTTCTTCGCATATTGGACCGCGTACTCGATTGCCTGGCGCGTCGCTTCGCGCCGTTCGTCATCCGAAAGCTTGCCGTCCGCACTTGCCGCCTTCACGTGGCGGACGTACTCTTCATACGCCTGCCTGACGCCCGCCGCGACAAACAGAACGACTTTTTCCTTTTTGGAATTCTCCCATTTGAGCCAGCCCGCGACCAACGCGACGCCTGTCGTCGTGATCCACAGCCACGCTGTTTGCATCATGTCTCCGGCAAGAAACATCCAAAACCAGCCAGCTTCCCGCCCGTCAAAATCCGCAGGCGAAACACCCGGAACCTCCGCCGCGAAAGCAACGGCGGAAAAGGCCAGGACGCTCGCCACAACAAACGCCAGCCACACACGATTATTCATCATACATCTCCTTATCAGGCACAAATGACCTGACGCATCCGGAACCCGGAGAGGAACCGACAATTAACAATTAACAAT
>DAIPJX010000247.1:0-3405 GCA_036770065.1 Planctomycetota bacterium | reverse complement strand
CATTTCATTCCTCCTTAATGATTTTTCCTTCCAATGGCCCATGATTCTATTCACAACTATAATGCAGCAGTTTTCAACCTCCAACGAAAATTTGTTTTTATTCCGCCGTTTTCAAGGCATTGTCAAAAGTAGCCTCGTAGGTATACTATAAAAACGTCGGAAGCATAGGCAAGTGGAACAGCAACCGCACCTTTCAGCGCGTCTGCGTTGAGGCACCACTATCGTAACGAACAACGCCGAAACGTCAACGGGTTTTTACGGACGAAAGCGGAGGCTTTGGGAGAGTGAAGCGTTTGCCCCCATTCGACAGGCTTTCAACCGCGTATAGAGGGTGGGCGGGCGGTGAAGCAATCGCGCCCAGCCTGGTTCACCGCCAGCCCACAGCAAACGTCAATCCCTGGAATGTCGGCTGGCATTTGTGTCGACGCGGGCAAAGCCCGCTTTCGACACCCACCGCCGAGAGGTTGCGCTATCGCGCGTGATAAGGACGCGCCGACATTTTAGAAGCGCATGCCTTCATGCCTTCCATTGCCGTCTTTTCCTGCATCCTTCCCCGAACGCGCCTGAGAATGCGGGCGTATTGATACTACGCGCCATCGGCGCAACCGGTCGGCTCTTGGTGGCGAAAGGCGGCCCCGCCGCCGTCGCCACAAATGCCAGCCCGCATTGCCGGGATTAGCCT
The DNA here is from genome assembly GCA_036770065.1 of Planctomycetota bacterium. Classification (GTDB taxonomy): domain Bacteria; phylum Planctomycetota; class SZUA-567; order SZUA-567; family SZUA-567; genus JAJBSZ01. Next base: position 2,723 of record DAIPJX010000247.1, on the reverse strand, counting down.
GGACAGCATAGCCGACGCCGCAAACCGGGGACACACCCACGCCGCACCACCAGCCCTGTCTCTTTGCCCAAAACCACATTTGGCAAACCATCGAGGCGACGGCTTCACCAACAACGGAACTCCCACGCATCTACCGAAACAATTCGGAGTGACTGCCGAGGCGGCGCAGATGAAGTTGCCCCGGAATTTTCGTATAGACAAGAACAATGTCGGGTTTGATGTGGCAATCGCGCGAAGGCTTCCAATCGCCCTTCAACGGATGGTCTTTCATGTGGGGCGGGAGCGGTGAATCGCCGCGCAGCATGTCGACGGCGCGCTGCAGTTCCTCAAGGGTGCAAGCCCCCGACTTCTGCACTCGCTTCACATCGCGCTTGAATTGGTTGGTCTGGTACAGCTTCCTCACTCGTCGCCCCACTGTCCGGCAAGGTCGCCGTCGGCCATCGGTTCGACATCGGCCATCAATGCGCGGCGCGTTGCAGCATTTGGAACGTGCGGGAGTTCCTTGGCCCGAAGCGCCTGCGCGATGAGCAGCCGAACGCCATCGCTTGTGGACAGGCCGTAACGCTTGAAGAACTTCACCGCCTTGTTTTTGGTTTTGGCGTCCATTCGGATTTGAATCACAGCGTCATTCGACATATTTTTCCTCCGGAGCATTGTAGTGCAAATCATAATACAAGGCTGTCACGATGCAACAACAATCCCCGCGATCAAGGCCGATTCGGGTACGCCCCCCCCGTGATGGATTTTTTCCGTAGCGGTGTGCTGCTTCCTGTACCGTCCCGCCGCCGGCACGGACAAACACCGTTTGCCGCGTGGCGGGGACGATGGCCGTGAAGCGGCCGGAGGTCAAGGGGGCCACCCCTTGCGCACCGCATTGCCTTGGCAATGCTAATGTGCGCCCTTGCGTGTTTCCCGCGTCCTTCCGTCCGCACAGGCCGCGCCGGTTCCGTTCGCCATCGGCGACGGGAACGGCGCAAGGCCGACGGCTTCGCCGCCATCGCCAAAGGCGGGGAGCGATGCCGGGCCGATGGAAGGACACGGGAAAAACGCAGGAGAAACACGCAGGAGAAACACGCAAGCGCATGTCTACGATTCGGCGCATGGATGGCAAAGCCGAACCACGCGCCGGGAGGGAGAAGCGAACGAAAACGAACGGTGGAAAGACACCGGGGGGAACGTGGAAAGGGAATTTTCTTTTTCTGGCGTCAAACCGGTTTTTGAAAACGTCGATTCGTAGTTGACGCCGGAAAATGAAAAGCAGTCACGCCGCGTCAGACGACAAGACCGGCATTTGCGCGTAATCCATCGAGGTAGTCGGCCCACCTCGCCATCATGCGCTTGCGTTCGGCGAGATGCACCGTGCGATTGTATGCCCGCCCGTTCGGGTCGCGTACCTTGTGAGCAAGCTGCATTTCGATAAATTCGTACCGCTCCCCCAACACTTCGTCCAGCAAGGTTCGCGCTGTGGCGCGGAAGCCGTGAATCGTCGTTTCCTCTCCCCCAATCCCCATGAATCGCAACGCGGCGGTCAAACTCATCTTGCCTATCGGCCTGTTCCCCATCCACAAACTGGGGAACACCCATTCCCCATGCCTGGTGAAGGGATGCAGTTCTTTCAGGATAGCCACGACCTGGGGCGCAAGCGGAACGATGTGCGGGGTGTCCGTTTTCCCGGCGACGTATCGCCATTCGCAGGTTTCAAGGTCCATGTCGGCCCATCTGGCGAATCGCAATTCGCTGGGGCGCACAAACACGTACGGGGCTATCTTCAAGGCGCAGCCGATGACGAAACTGCCGGAATAGGCATGAATCGCGCGCAGGAGCCGCCCGAACTGTCCGGGATCGGTCACTGCCGCGAAATGCCCGGTCTTATACGTTTTCAGGCTGCCCCGGAGCGATGGGAGGGGATCGAAGTCGGCAAGGCCCGTCGCCACAGCGAAGCGCATCACTTGACCGCAGATTATAGAGGACTTTGTTACTGCGGACCGTTTTCCCTGGGATTCCAGCCGCCGGAGCATATCCAGAAAATCGGGAGCCTTCAATTCCCGCACGGGCATTCCGCCGATAAGCGGGAGTACATGCCGTTTCAGGATGATTGTGATGTAGTGAATGCTTTGCGGTTTGATTTTTGTGGAATGGACTTCCAGCCAGGCCGTTGCGACGGCCTCGAAGGTGTTCGCGGCCTGCTTCACCCTTTCCGACTTTTCCTTGCGTCGAGCCTCGCCGGGATCGACGCCCGCCGCCTTCCGGGCCTTGGCGTCGTCGCGCATCCTTCGGGCTTGCTCCAGGGTCACCGCCGGATATGGGCCGAAACTCAACAACCCTTCCTTGCCGTTGTCTTTCCGGTATTTCATTTTCCAGTGTTTGCCGCCCGCCGGGGTAACTTGAAAAAAGAGTCCACCGCCGTCGAACATTTTATACATTGTTTTCCGTGGCTTGGCGTTTTGTATCTGTGTGGCCGTCAAGGGTTTGACGAGTCTTGCCATGTCATTTTCCTCCGAAAAGAACATACCCCTAAAATAAACTCACCTACCCCCTATTAGACCCCTATATATTGTGGATGTCAAGTATTTTCAATGAACCACCCTGAAATATATAAAACCATATAACATTAACATTGTTGATGTTATGAACATTTAAGGACTTGTTTGGATTAAAAAAATAAGAACGGACAAGACCTATCACCTGATGGTGTCGTTCCGCCCCGGCGAAGATCCGACGCC
>DAIPJX010000039.1:3618-12858 GCA_036770065.1 Planctomycetota bacterium | reverse complement strand
GAACGGGTGACCTGCGGTTTACAAAACCGCTGCTCTACCACTGAGCCAAGGCGGCACAATTAAGACAATGCAATGTACAGGTATTTACCACAAGCGCAAGCTTTTTCTGAATAGTTCGAAAATTTGACCGCAACATAAAATCGCTCCTTGAATAAACAACACAAATTCATACACTTAGTCCATACGGCCATAATGAAAACTGAAACTCTTACTGAAAACAATACCTCGACGCACACAAAAGCACATCACCGCACCGTCTTTTCTACTGTTTAGGTTGTTGATTCCGACGTTGGCGAATAATAATGTCCCGGTTCGGCATAACGAGGAGAAGCAATGGATTCATTCTGGTTCCTATTCAAAGAATTCAAAGGCGTCGTGTTCAGCGTCGCACCGTTACTGATTATTCTTGCTGTACTCAAGATTCTCGTGTTCCGCTCTCCACTCGAATCGAATCGACAGTTTCTTATCGGTTCCGGTTTTGCCATCGTTGGGCTTTTCATGTTTTTGCAAGGTGCGCAAATGAGCATGATACCAACAGCGCAGGAAGTGGGCAGCTTGATGGCCCAGTTGTCGCGCCCGCTTATCCTGATCATCGCTTTTGCCATTGGTTTTGTCGCAACCCTGGTTGAGCCGGCTCTCGCGTCCACCACCAAGGAAGCCGAGATCATCTCCGTCGGCGCCATTACCCAAAAATATCTGATGATCCTCACCGCATTCGGATTCGCAATCGGCATGGTCCTGGGCATTACAAAAATCATCTATAACATCAATTTTCTGTCCATTCTCGTCCCTGCGCTGGCAGTACTGATAATACTCAGCTATTTCAGCGACCAAACCTTCGCCGCAATAGCCTTCGACTGCGCTGGCGCAACGACCGGGCCGGTCAATATACCGGTCAATATCGCGCTTGCACTCGGCCTTGCCGGTTCAATCAAGGGCGTCGACCCATTGACAGCAGGCTTCGGATTGATCGGCTTGTCCGTGGTCGGAGTGGCGGGAGCAATTATGCTGGCGGGGGTTTTACGGAACCTTTGACTGTACGATTTTTGCGTTATGACAGGAGAACCCAATGAATTTCGAAGCAATCATCGTTATTGTCGAACGCGGCAAAGCCAACGCAATCGTCAAGCGGGCAGCGGAAGAAGGCGCGCACGGCGCGACCATCATCTATGGACGCGGATCGGGAGAACAGGTATTTTCGTTTTTCCGCAGCTTGCAAGTGGAACCGTCCAAAGAAATAATCATGATAATCGTCCCCGAAGAAAATTTGCAGCGTATCTTCGATGTTGTAGTGGAAGTGGCACAGGTGAGGCAGCGCGGCAAAGGCATCGCCTTCACCGTACCGCTCAGGAACCTCACAGGCCTCAGCATCGGCAATACCCAAATCGTCAAAGGCCGACCGGTGGAGACGCCAAACGGTGAAGAGTGAACACCATCCCGCCCGCGTCCTCGCCTGGAGCGAAAACGCGGTGAACGCCCCTCCCCGAGAATTGCCATCTCTCGCCGTATGGCGGCCGGAAGGAACAACCGTCGCCATTGGGCTGTCGCAACAACCTGATATTGAACTTGACGTGGCAGCCATGGCGGCGGACAAGGTCGAGATGGTCCGCCGCCAATCAGGCGGCGGCGCGGTCCTGTTGTATCGGGGCGTATTGTGCTGGGAAGCATGGAGCGATCTCGACCACGTCACCCGCGCCGAAAACAGCGACGGCATTCAGGCGACCTATCGTTTTCTCTCCCGCCCTATCCGCGAAGCTCTCGCAACGTTCGGTCTCAATGCGGTGCACGCGGGCGTTTGCGACATTTCCATCCCGTCCGAAAACGCCACACTCCGGAAAATCGCGGGCACAGCCCAATTGCGCCGGAAACGCCAAGCGCTTGTTCATGGCTCTCTGCTCGTCTCGCCCGACCTGGCGTTGCTTGCGCGCTATCTCAAATTTCCCAGTTCCCAACCGGAATACCGGGACGGGCGGCCGCACCGGGATTTTTGCGGTTCATTGGCCGAATCGATTCATGCGACCGACGCGCAAACAAATGCCCTGCTTCCGGCCGTTGCCGAAAAAATCATGGAGTGCGCCGTCCGCAGCGGCTGGCATGCGGCATCCATCCCCGCCGAGCCAACCAAGGAGGAAGCGTTGCTTGAAGAGGAAAAGTACCGCAACCCGGAATGGAACTGGCTGAAAAAACGCGCGTTTTCACCATAGCATTTCCAGGAATCGGCCCCATTCATACTGAAGCCCAATACGCTGTCGGTATTGGGCTTCACCGGAGCAAATTCCCGGCCGGGATCGTATTCCGAATAATCGAGGCGAACGTGATTACGTGATTCGCGTCGGCGTCAGTTCGATTATGCTTTTCCGCGTTTACCGCACATGATACTCGATAACACTGCCGGTTGTGTCGTCAATCGTCACTTCGTGCCGGCGTCCTTCGAAGCGGATATCAATTTCATGCAACCAGCCGGCGCCGCGGCGTTCCAGTTCGTATCCTGTGACCAAACCGCCGCCAACTCGTTCCAATCCATCGTATACGGCCTCCACGGCGGTCATGCGGACATCGCCGAGTTGCCGCATCATATAGTTGCGTCTGTTCTTCTGTTCGAATTGGAGCACTTCGCCCGTATCGGCGCCAAGCTCCACTTCATACCGGGTGTCCTCATTGAATATTTCGAATTCATACACCATATCACCGCCGCGTTTGCGATCCAAATCGCATTCGACGACGATCCCGCCGCCGGAACGCTCAAGCGCAATCGCATGCAATTGTTCAAAACTCATGCTAATACCGTCCGTCGCGCCGGCGGTCGATTGCGACCGGCGACGGCCGGCATGGCGGCCCCTGTCGGGCCTCCGAACAAGTTGCAGCAATCGTCCTGTATCCGCATCGATTTCGACAAAACATATGCCGTCGTCACCGTCGATTTCCACCCGGAAAAAATCTCCGCGGCCGTGGTTCCGCTTTTGTATTCCCGTCACCTGACCGCCGCCCGACTGCTCGAGCGCAATTTCCTGCGCCTGTTCCATTGTGAGAACATCCGCGGATATGGCGACCCCGGAAAACATCAAAGCGAAGAGACAAACAATTGCCATTTTAAAAGAACGATGCATTTTATGTCCTCCCTATACTGACGCGATTATCGGAAAAACATCCTGATCCGGTTATCTCGGGGTACAACGTATTTCATCGTTATGCGCTCTTATGGAGCGATTTTACTCCGTTCTGCCGCTTGCCGCCTTCGGAATTGCCCCTCCACTTGCGTTGCAATGGATAACCATTGCCGGCGGATGCGCTGTCGCGGCTGCGATTTTTCTGATTCCGCTTTTGCGGCTTCGGCATGAAAACGCCTTCTTTTTTGCCGCTTCCGCGCCGATTCGGAACCGGTTTTTCCGCAGGCGCGTGTTCCACATGCTTGCCGGCGAACGAATGATCGATGACGGAGGGGATGCGGTGCGAAATCAACCGTTCAATCGCCTTGAGCGACGAGCGTTCGGACGAATCGCAAAATGAGACGGCCTCACCGCTCCGGCCTGCCCTGCCCGTCCGGCCAATGCGATGAACATAGGTTTCGGGAACATCGGGCAAATCGTAATTGACCACGTGGTTAAGCGACTGAATGTCAATGCCGCGCGCGGCGATATCGGTCGCGACCAGAACCCGCAGTTTGCCCTTCTTGAACGAGGACAGCGCGTCTTTACGGGCGGCTTGGGATTTATTCCCGTGAATTGCGTCGGATTTAATGCCGGCGTTGTTCAGAATTTTGCACAACTTGTCGGCGCCGTGTTTGGTGCGGGAAAAGACGAGACTCGCGGCGATGCCGCCCTTTTCAAGCAATTGAATAAGCAATTTCGACTTATTCGGCTTGTCCACATGATACACGGATTGCGCGACAGTCTCCACCGGCGACGAGACCGGATTCACCGCCACGCGGACGGGATCGCGAAGAACGGAGCGGGCCAGCGTTTCGATTTCCTTCGGCATGGTGGCCGAAAACAAAAGCGTTTGGCGCTCGTTCGGGATTTTCGCGATAATACTCTTTACATCGTGAATAAAGCCGAGATCAAGCATGTGATCCGCTTCATCCAGCACCAATTTCTCAATCGACCGCAAATCGCACACCCGCTGGCGGAGCAGATCGACCAGCCGTCCGGGCGTGGCGACGATGACGTCGACGCCGTTTCTCAGCGCAACTTCCTGGGGGCGTTGGCTGACGCCGCCGAAAATGACGGCGGTCTTGATATGCGCAAATTTGCCGAAGGCGGCAAACGACGCGCCGACCTGGGCGGCGAGTTCGCGCGTCGGCGCCAGGACCAGGGCTTTGGCCGTACGGCGTTTGCTCGTGTCGCGCGACAGATACAAGTCATTAATTATCGGCAATGCGAATGCGGCGGTTTTCCCCGTACCCGTCTGGGCGCAACCAAGCAGGTCTTTGCCAAGCAAGAGGTGCGGGATCGCCTGTTCCTGAATAGGGGACGGGGTTATATACTTCTCTAACTCGACGGCCCGCAAAACGGGTTCCGCCAATTGCAATTCGGTAAATTTCATCTTGTTCCTGACTTCCATACAACGAAACGAAAAAAGCACAAAAAAACAGGGTCACAGGCCCAAGCCTGTAACCCTGCAGGTGTATCGCCACGGTTTTTATTTATAGCAGAAATTATTCCATACGTCAACCGATCATTCAAGAATGGTTGATCTTTTTCGGGTACAATACTGGGCGGTCGCTTCGATCGTGAAAAAAAACCTTGCCGCCATCAACCCGTCCTTTCCCGCCCCGGAGGAAGAACCGGACAAAGTAAAGGTGGAGTGACATTTTTCACTACCCTCTTCACATTGAAAACAGTATACTACCCGGATTGCCTCGTCCCCAATGGTGGGGACGAATTTTTTGGAATGGCGAAGTGCGCTGCAAGGTCGTGAAGGCCTTTTCCGCATAACGCCGCCTTTATTGGGCGTTTTTCGGCCTTGTGGGCCGGGAACGCAGGGAGAAGTAAGTATGGTCAGGCCAGGTAGATATGCATTAGTCAACAATGTGATTTCCGACGAGGAACTCCAGAAGGAACTGTCGACCGCCATGGACGGCATGTCCCAGATGGACGAAGGGTTTGCCGTCAGGAATCTCGAACCGGGTTCCATCGTCAAGGGCCGCGTCACCCGCGTATCCCGCGAGGATGTGGTAGTGGACATCAACTACAAAGCGGAAGGCATTGTTCCCCTTCTCGAGTTCGCGCCGGAAGAAATTCCGGAAGTGGGACACGAGATTGAAGTCCTTCTTGAAGAAATCGACGAAGAAAACGGCGAAATCGTTCTTTCCAAGCGCAAAGCCGACCGTATCCGCAACTGGGAACGGATCATGGAAAAACACGATGTCGGCGACATCGTCAAAGGCAAGGCTATCCGCAAAATCAAGGGCGGCCTGTTGGTCGACATCGGCGTCCCGGTCTTCCTGCCCGCGTCGCAGGTCGACATTCGCCGCTCCGCCGACGTATCCGAATATATCGGCCGCGATCTGGAGTGCAAGATCATCAAGATCGACCGCGACCGCCGGAACATTGTCCTGTCCCGCCGCAAAATGATGGAAGAAGAGCGCGAACGCCGCAAGTCCGACGTCCTCACCTCCCTCGTCAAAGGCGAAATCAGAAAAGGCGTCGTCAAGAACATCACCGATTTCGGCGCATTCGTCGATCTCGGCGGCATCGACGGCCTCCTGCACATTACCGACATGTCGTGGGGCCGCGTGTCCCATCCGACCGAAGTGGTCAAACTCGACCAGCAGATCGACGTCAAGGTTCTCGATTTCGATCTCCAGCGCGAGCGCATCTCCCTCGGCCTCAAGCAGGCCCAGGAATCGCCGTGGGAAAACATCGAGGAGCGCTTCCCCATCGGTTCGCGCCACACCGGCCCGGTCGTCAACATCATGCCCTACGGCTGCTTCGTCAAACTGGCCGACGGCATCGAAGGCCTTGTCCATATCAGCGAGATGTCCTGGACCCGTCAGGTCAGCCACCCGTCCGAACTCGTCAACGTCGGCGATACCGTCGAAGTGGTTGTTCTGGACATCAACAAGGACAAGCACGAGCTGTCCCTCGGCATGAAGCAGACGGAAGAAAACCCCTGGACCCAGGTGGAAGCCAAATATCCCATCGGCACCATCATCGAGGGCAAGGTCCGCAACATGACCAACTACGGCGCCTTCATCGAACTTGAAGAAGGCATTGACGGCCTGCTGCATGTGAACGACATGTCCTGGACGAAAAAATTCGCCCACCCGTCCGCGCTCCTCAAGAAGGGCGACACGGTGCGTGCGGTTGTTTTGGCGGTGGACCAGGAAAGAAAACGCGTTACCCTCGGCATCAAGCAGCTTGAGGATGATCCGTGGGCGACCCGTATTCCGGAAAAGTACCACACTTCGGACATTGTCACGGGCACGGTCACCAAGTTGACCAATTTCGGCGCGTTTGTTGAAATCGAGGAGGATCTCGAAGGTCTTCTCCACATTTCCGAAATGGCCGACCGCAAGATCGAAAAGCCGGAAGAAGTGGTCAAGGTTGGCGATCAGGTTACGGTGATGATCATCAATGTCGATTTGACCGACCGGAAAATCGGCTTGTCGCTTCGCGCCGCCGAAGGCGTCGCCAACGGCAGCACCCCGGAAGAACAGATGGCGAAACGAGCCAATATGGTTCAGCCGGAATCGAATGAGGCGACCCGAGAAGATATTGATCGTTATATCAAGCGCGATTAATTTTCGGTCGTTCTGTTACGCGATAATACAAGAAACGGGCGTCCGTATGGGCGCCCGTTTTTTCATGCCGGAAGCCGCGGGATATTTCACAGTCTTCGGCACGTAAGCGGGATATAAAAAACCGTTGCCACATCCTCTTCTTCGTACTAGTATTGAATGATTGTACAGCATCATATGTATTTATTTGGAGGCATGACATGCCCAACAAGAAAAAAATCCTCCATCTCGTTTCAGCCGATTGCGAATGGGAAGCGGCAGCCAACATCGCATCCCTCGCCGCAGGACTCCGCGAGCACGGACTTATATCAGCCATTACCGCACCCGACCACTCCCGCCTCTGGGAAGTGGCCGAAGCAGCCGGCGTCGAAGTCGTCGATTACGCCGTCACCGTATCCGCCAATCCTCTCAAATGGATGGAACTGTCGCGAAAAATCAAAGAAGGCAATTTCGGCCTTGTCCATACCCATGACGCCGGCGCGGCACGCCTGCTTTCGCGCTCGGGATTTTTCTTCCACCCATTCGGCGTCGTGACAACCAAATACGACGGGAAGCACTCCCCCATCTCAGCGGAATACGGCTCACACGTGGATGCCGTCATAGCGCCATCCCAGGCGTGCGCCAACATGTTTGAGAAAGCCGGCGCACGCGAAAAAACCACCGTCGTCTATGACGGAGTCCCCGTACCCGCCGCAGAGCGGGCATTGGAGGACAGACATGATCTGCGCGTGAAATACCGAGAGAACTTCTGTCCCGGCAAAGAAAAGCCGTTGTTCATCGTCAATATCGCACCGCTCGAAATGGAAAGCGGACATTCGGCCATTTTGGAGGCAATGAGTGAAATTGTCGCCATCCTTCCCCAAGCGCACCTGCTCATCATGGGCGAAGGAACGCTTGCGGACGATCTTGCAAAACAAACGCGGATAACAGCCTTGGGGAACGACGTCACGTTCCTTGAACCGGACAAGGCGTTTTTGCGATTGCTTGCGGCGGCGGATCTCTATGTTTCGGCAAGCACAAACGATATGTCCGGCTTTATGGTCCAGGCGGCAATGGCGACAGGCACAGGCGTCGTATTGACGCCGACCGGTTGCTATCCGGAAATGATCGAGGACGGAAAATCCGGCGTATTCGCCCTTCCGGAAAACGAACAACCACTCAAAACCGCCATGCTCGATTTGCTGGAAAGCAGGACGCGGCGCGAGCATGTCGGTCGGTTGGCGAAGGCGCGAGCGGAGAAATTGTTCAACAACACCAACCAGGCGGCGCTGGTCGCGGAAATCTACCGCACCGTGGCGGCAACAAAAGGCCCCGACGACACTACCGAAGCGGATGGCGCGGCGGTTGAGTAATCATTAGCCCCGGACAACCACAATCGGCCGGGACCAAACACCGGCAGGGAAATTTTCAGAAGAAGCTGTTTGCGGGACAAACCCCGCCTCATCCAGCACTTCCCCCAAATGCAACGTTCCATTCCGAATGGCCAAACGCATTGTGGTTGCGCCGGCGGCACGGGCGCTTTGCGCGATTTCTCCAAGCATCCATTCCGGCAGCCCCATGCGCCACCAAGTACGCGGCAAGGCAAGGGCAAGCACTGTCGCAACCGGACCGTCGGCATTCCCCTGCCAGGCTGCGCCCGACATCTCCCCCTTTACAAACAATCCCCAGCCGTCACAATCGACGAGCGAATTCACCGATTCCAATCCGAACGACTCGTTTGACTCGTCCGTATTGCCGACAAGCGAATGGGCGATTTCCAGCGCCAACGCCTTTTCATCATCTTTTAACCGCCGGAATTGCATTCTCGCCACAGTATCCATAAAGTTGCCTTTCCCTAATCACCGATAATACTATATGTCGGCTTTTTTGACGCCGGGCTGCAATTCGTCTCAAGCCCTCGAACCAGAGGAAGAAATATAATGGAAGTCAGACCCTATTCACCGCGTGACCGCGTGTTCCATACATTTGTCGACAGACGGGAAACTCGCGATCCCGCTCTTGTCGCGCAAGCATCCGACATTATATCCCTAATCCGGAAAAATGGTATGGATGCGCTTCTGGAACAAGAGCGGCGCTTCGGCTGTCCCGCAATCGACATGAAAACGCTCCGCGTGTCGTCGGAAGAGATTGCCGACGCCCGCAACCAGACAGCGGAATCGTTTCTGACCGCTCTTTCCCTTGCCCGGGTCAATATGCGGAAATTCCATGAATACCAGCGCAAACGCGGCTATCTGCACGACGACGGCGACGACGTCGTCCTTGCGCGGCGAACCCGCCCCCTGAAGCGGATTGGCATTCTCAATACCGGTTCCGTCTCCGACCTTCTCGCCTATGTCGTTCCCGCCCAGGTGGCGGGCGTCGGGACCATTGCCCTAAGCGTCCCGCCGGACAAGGACGGCGGATTGCCCTCCTTGATCCTGGCGGCCGCGAAAATTTTGGGCGTGGAGGAAGTGTATCGACTTTCAGGCGCCCAGGCGGTTGCGGCGTTCGCCCATGGCGTG
>DAIPJX010000039.1:0-3608 GCA_036770065.1 Planctomycetota bacterium | reverse complement strand
CCGCCGATGGAACGGGTCGACAAAATCGTCGGACACGGCGGCGAAATGGCCGAAGCGGCCAAATGCATCGTTGATGCCTTTGTCGGCGTCAGGCGGGAGACGGATGCGGATGAACTGGTGATTGTGGCCGATTCGTCCGCCAACGCAAAATTCATCGCATCCGACTTTATCGCCCAGGCGGAATGCGGCAAAAACAGCCTTGCCGTCTTGTTGACGACGGACAGGCTCCTTGCCGAAGCGGTGCGAATCGAAATGGATCGCATGATTGAGTCGCTGCCGGATTCGGTAAACCTTCGGGAAACAATCGACACCCGCTGCGGGTTGTTTGTCTGCCCGTCGCTCACGGCTGCGGTCGACGCCGCAAACGCACTTTCCCCCGCTCGTCTTGGTTTGCAGACACGAGATAATGAAGAGCTGGTTACCGATGTGGAGACGGCGGGGACAGTATATATGGGCGGATGGACGTGCCTGGTCGGAACGGAAGCGTTTTCCGGAATGAATCCGGTATCGCCGGGATGGGGACAGGCGCGGTTTTCGTCGGGACCGGTCGTGGATGATTTTATCCAGGAAATGAATGTAATGGAATATGGCCCTGAACGATTGCTTGTGGCTGGACGCCATATTATGGAACTGGCGAATGCGGACCGGCGTCCGCTGAGAGCCGAAGCGGTGAGGGAACGGCTGGATTTGATCCGGCTTTCAGAAGAATGGAAAGGAAGGTAACAGCGGAAGCGCACTGTACCGTCCGCAACTTCCACTCCACGCAAAAAGGAATACGCTATGCCAGGTTTTATGGGAGTACGGGGAATGGAGTTTAAAAACCCGCATGACATGATGCGGGAACGACGCCAGGAGCAAAATAACGTCCGGGGCGAGTTGCGCGGCCAGGAACAACGGTCGCGGGAAAAAGTTCACGAGATACTTCGCGAGCAGGATGCGTTCCCGGACGAAACACGGCCCGCATCCCGGCATCTCGGCGAATGCGAAAGAGTCGCACAACGCCCGGTCACTGAAATCATGTCGGGCCGCGTGGCGGTTCTTTCCTTTGACGATACCATACTGACGGTCCAGGGAATTTTCTCCAGCGTCAAATTCCGCCATTTGCCGGTGGTGGACGAGCGCGGATATATTACCGGGATAATTTCCGACCGGGATTTTCTTCGGCACGTCAGTCCGTTTTACGGCACAATCAACGAACAAACCCGCGATGTCGAAATCATGAGCCGGAAAGTCGGCATGATAATGACGCGGGATCCAATTTGCATAGAGACCAATATATGCGTCGGCGATGCGATAAAACAAATGAACAGGAAGAAAATCTCCTGCCTGCCGGTGGTGGAAATCGGCACGACCTGTTTGCAGGGAATCGTCACATGGAAGGATATTGTCCGCGCGTTTTCTCCGGAAAGCTTTTCGTCAAAAGACAGCCAGCGACTCAAAACCGGCGTCCATGTCAATCCGGAATCGCGCGAATCGGCCCGGCTTAAGGCCAAATCCGCGGAAAGCGCCCGCTTGCGGAAAGCGGCGGCGATGGACGAATCCGATCGCGATGCGGAACGATTGCAACGCAACCGGCCCGATTTGGGACAGACAAGGCCGACGTAACCATATCCCGTTTTTTTGAGGAAAGCACCAGAATGCAAACCGCAACCCTGTTATGCGCCAGTTCGGACCGCCCCGGCATTGTGGCGGCCCTGACCACCTTTGTCGCCGAATACGGCGGCAACATCATCGACCTCGATCAGCACACGGACACCGTGCGCAAGCAATTTTTCATGCGCCTTGTGTGGAACATTGAAAACTCGGCCCTCTCCCGCGAAGACATTCCGGGCGGCATGGCGCTGATCGCGAAAAAATTTCCCGACATGAAGTGGAACGTCACTTTCGCAACCCCGCTTCCAAAAGTCGCCATCATGGTATCGACCGCCCCGCACTGCCTGGCCGACTTGCTCCTCCGCCATCAGCTTGGCGAGCTGCGCGGCGAAATGGCGATGGTCATCGGCAACCATCCGGACCTCGCGGCGCTTGCGGCATATTACAACCTTCCGTTCCATCATATTCCGGTCGATAAAGGCAACAAACCGGAAGCGGAAAAAAAGCAACGCGCTCTGCTTCGGGAAAACAACATCGATCTTGTTGTGCTTGCCCGGTATATGCAGGTGCTTTCTCCCGAATTCGCGTCCGAATGGGAAGGCAGGATAATCAATATCCATCACTCCTTCCTGCCCGCCTTTGTCGGAGCCAGGCCCTATCATCAGGCGGCGGAACGCGGCGTCAAGATCATCGGGGCAACGGCCCACTATGTAACGCCGGATTTGGATCAGGGACCCATTATTGCGCAGGACGTGACGAACGTCAGCCACCGCGACGACGTTGAGGATCTCATTCGAAAAGGGCGCGATATCGAACGCCAAGTGCTGGGCACGGCTGTGCGCCTGCACCTTGAACGTCGCGTCGTCATCAGCGGCAACCGGACAATAGTCCTGTGATTCCTAGACGAACGACATCAGAATAACCGGGTACAAGGCGACAATGCCAATGATGCGCACGGTGTGGAACACCGAGGCAAGGAAGGAATCGACTCCGATCTCATCGGCGAAAACGGTGATTTGCGACAATCCCGCCGGCGCGGAGCACAAGAGGCAGGTAAGCATGTCCCAACCGGTGTTGTGCCGGAGCAAAAACGCCAAAAGCGTACAGCCGACAAGCATGATTATCGTCGTCGTCAGGGCGGGCAGGAACAAATCGCCCAACTGCCCCACGATTTCCGGCGTCATGCGCTGGCCCAGAACAAGACCGAGGCAAATCTGCGCAAAGTACCGGATGCCCGCGGGAAATTTGTAATACCGGTTTATGACAAGGGACACGGCGCCGCAAGCAAGCATTGCCCCGATCAGGCCGCCGCTCGGGATATTCAGGTAGACGCCGATGAACGAGCCTGACAGCGCCGCCAGCGCAAGCGGAATATAATCCTGCCGCCGGTACATGGCCATTTTGATTTGCTCGCTTTTTTCCTTGTCGGATGTATTGACGCCATAGCCGAAACGTTCACATGCCATTGCCACATACGGTATGATGGAGAGCGATATCACGACGCGAAACAGTTGTACAAAAGCAATGACCGCGACATCCTCGTTGATGGACATGCCGAAAATAATCATTTCGGTTATGCCGCCGGCGGCGCCGCTGATGAGCGCCGTCGCCAGGGTAATCTCGCCATGGCCCATGACGTAAAGACCATACCCGCACGCCAGGGACAAGCCGTAGATGCCGATCATCTGAACAACAATCGGCTTGCCCAACTGGACAACCCGGCTGAAGACGCCGCGATCGATCTGCCTGCCAATCATGACGCCGATTAAAAGGTTGGCCCCGAACGAAACGAAGCCGGTGGCAAAATCAGGATAATACCCGGCGACGTTCAGCACCCCGGTCGCAAACATGGAACCGAGCATGGCGGGATTCGGCACCCGGCACAGCCGGAAAACGGCGAATCCAATCGTTCCGACAAAAAACGTCAGACAGAACGCAAAAAACGGATGCATCGGCAACTCTTTTCCGTCGAGTGAAAAACCTGCGGCCAGGGTATCCCGGCCGCAGGCGGTTAT
>DAIPJX010000246.1:0-3466 GCA_036770065.1 Planctomycetota bacterium | reverse complement strand
CCACTGCCGACCGGCAAAGCGCCGGTTCACCCATTGCCGCCCCGGCAGCCGGAAACGCCTGTTCTTTCCGAAAAGACGCCGACCGCCGCAACGCCCGAACAACCGCCGCCCGAACCGCCGGCGGCCCCCATGCGGCATATGCGCCCGAATCCGTACCTGGCGGCGGCAAGACCGGCGCCGCCGCTCGAAACGCTCCAGTTGCCGCCGATGCCGAAAGTCGCGACGCTTCCGCCAGGCGCGGCGCCGTCCATCCCAACCGCTCCGCAACCGCCGCCGGCGACGATGGCATCGTTGCCGAACGGCGAAAGACCAGTCGGGCCGACAAATCCGCAACCGGAAACAACCGTTCCCGTCGAAGGGCGGGAAGCAACCGCGCCGACGCCATTGCCGCCGTCCGCGCCGCTTCCGCCGCAACCACAACCGCCGGCGCACAATGTTCCCAACATCGTTTCCGGCGACCAGCCGGTTGCGCCCTCGCCGCAACCGCCGCCGCAGCCATCGCCCCCGCCGCAACCGCAACCGCCGCCGGGATTATCCGTTCCTTCTTCCGAGCCTCCGCCTCCGCCCGCGTTCGCCGCGCCGCCCGCGTTGCCGCCCACCGCGCCGCAATCCGGCGCAAACGACGCGACCCCCGCGCAACCGGAGGAAACGGCGGAACCGCACCGGGAGCTTTCGCCCGATCAAGGCAAGGCGCTGGCGGATGCGATTCGGAAAGAAGCGCGGCAACGGTTTTTCCTCCGGCTCGACCCGTATCTGACGCCGGGAGGCAACCGGCCCGAAATAGAACTGCTCAAACCGAACGGATTTTTGGATCGGTTCCTTGCCGACGCGGCAGGACGGGATGCGCGGATTATGCGGGAAGCGGAACGGTTGATCAAAAATTTGTTGTCCGATGATTCGGAAACGCGGGAACGCGCGCTTCGGGATTTGCCGGCCAAAGAAAAAGCCGTGCTGCATGAAGCCGCCGCCCGACTCACCCGCATGGAACAACAATTGCTTCGCGCCGATGCGCAACTCTCCCGGCTGTCCGACGCGGCGGGGACGCTTCGCGATTTGGGGCGGCAGCTTCTGGCGGTCAAGGCGGAGAACGTTGCGGGACAGGAAAGAAATCCGCAAGTCATGCTGGCCGAAGTCCCATTCAAACTCAACGACGGCGGCGGCGGCGGACGAATGCAGATGTTTTACCGCAAAAGCGGCGGAAAAAAGGAAAGCTGGACCTCGCGGGTCATCCTCGATCTGAACACGACCGGCCTCGGACCGGTATTGGGCGATATGCGCTTTTTTGCAAGCAATATGGCGCTGACCATTTTCGTTGACAAACAGGAAACCGCCGATTTTCTCGCCGCCGCCGCGGATTCGCTGACTGAAGATTTGCAAAAAAAGGGATTCCGCCTCGCATCGCGTTTCATGGTCCTGCCGCCTCCGCCGCCTCCCCCGAAAATCATCGCCGAACGCCCCCAAATGCGGGAGGATTCGGAAACGGCGGGACCGCCTTCGCCGTTCCGCCATCCCGGACGACTCGACGCGAAAGCGTAAGGCGCGTTTTCGCCAAAACATTTCTCCTTGCCCTTATGGCGAATTTCATTGAATAATGAGTAGCCCCGTCCAGGATGGGCGGGTTTTTTTTGCATATTCGCGTATTCGCGGAAAGGGTGAATGGAATGACAATGACGCCTCCCATGATACTGGGCGCAATCATCGGCCTCGGAATTGTGTATTTGCTGCTGCAATATAAACGAAAAAACGATATCCGCCTCTGGATGCGCGAACTCCACGCCAGAGCCGTCCGCGCGGAAAAAGACGGCGAATTCCGCCGCGCCGAACTCCAGGACGCGGAAAAACTCATGGCCCAATACACCCCGCCCGAACCGCCCCTGCCGCTGACGCACAGGCAGGAAATGATTTTGCAACTGCTGCCCAAATTTTTATTCATCAACGGCCTCGGCGCTGTCGTTCTGATGTGGCTGGGCTTGTTCGAGCCGGCGCCGGCGGGGCAGTTCAATTATGTATTCCTGATCGGATCGGTGCTGATGGGCATAGTGTGCGTCGCGATAATCGCGACAGCCAATTTGCGCCGCCACCACGGCTGGATACAGCAGTTGAACCGCAAATATCTCATGCTGAAAGCGGAAGGCGATTTTAATGCGATGATGCCGGCGCTGGATAAAATTCTGCAGTATTACCCGAATGTCGCCCAATTGTGGCTGGAAAAAGCGGACCAATTGTACCGCGCCGAAAAAGTGGACGACGCGCTGGCCGCCATTGTGAAAACACGCGAATTGGCGCCGAATGCGCTCGATATCGCGGTAATCCACTCGTTATGGCTGATGCGGGCGGGCAAGTTGAACGAAGCGGAACGGATTCTCAAAACAATGGACGACATGCCGAAAGCGGCGACGGACCCACGGGTGGAATTATACCGCGCACAACTGGCGATCTTGCGCAATGAACAGACCAAAGCGAAGAAATATGCCGAAAAAGCAAGCCAATTGGACGCCGGTTTCTGCACAACGTTTCTTGAAAGAGACGATTCCCTGGCCGCCTTGCGAGATATGATGAAGGAAATGAAGCTGATTTTTTAGCGCCGGAACGAGCGGTTGTGCATGTTTTTCACAAGTTTCGCGAGAATGACGCCAATTTTGCACGGATTGAAAAAAGCTTGCGGAAAAGGGCGTTAGGAAGGATTTCCCGTGGATGAAAAGAACGGCGGGAAAAAAAATTGGAAAAAAGGGCTTGCAATGAATTCGAAAATCCGTAGTATCCAATTCATCGCAGCAACGGTAACGCTGACTGCGACTGAGACGACTGACTAACTCAGTGAGTCGCCGCCGAAGTTGTCGCTGAAAAAAAGTAAAAAAACTTCTTGACAGCGAAAACAAAAACAGTACTATCTAAAACATCGCAACGCTGAGGCGAACGAACACGCAAACGACAGTACCAAGTCCTTGCGGAACACCCTTCGCGGCTTTGAAAAAGTTTTTCAAAAAAGTCTTGACAACGCCGAACGATAGGGTATAGTTACTTCGCCTTTGAGTATTTCGGACGCTGGGGCTTAACGGCCCGGCGCTTTTTTTATCTAAAGAGTGTCCGGCAAATAAACGGTTGGACAAAAAAAGATACAAAAAATAAAAAGACTGAAGTGGTTGTGAAGAAGAGTCGATGAAGTATTCCTGGCAAGTGAGCCGGCTGGTTCCGGTGAACGTCAGAAAAACGATAAAGCATTTAAATGCCCAGCTTTGCACGGGCGAGAGATCTTTGAAAATTTAATAGACAGCTTTGAAAGTAATGTTCGTGAGTTGAATCAAATCCTCCCCGGATTTGATTCTGCGACCGATGTTCTATCCGCAATCTCGCGGAAGGACATCTAAATTATAATGCCAGTTCGGAAGGGATTAGCCTCCCTGAAGAACATTAGCTTCAAACTTTTCTTTAATTGAAGGGTTTGATCCTGGCTCAGAACGAACGC
>DAIPJX010000038.1:0-13110 GCA_036770065.1 Planctomycetota bacterium | reverse complement strand
CAACGTCGAAGCCGTCGCGCCGGGCGGCGACGATTGCGTCGTTCGCATCTTGCCAGCGTTCCAGCACCACTTCATGAATATCGAGATGGGTGACGGAACACAGGCTGGCAACGCCGCCTATATGATTTGAAAAACCGAGGAAGAGGATTTTTTCGCCGTAGCGGCTTGCTTCGGCGATGGCCGTTGCCGCGTCGGGGAGCGATATTTTGATTTCCACCACATTGAAATTCAACTGTTCGCGCAGCAGCAGCGCGGTCCCGCCGCGAGAAATGAAAACGCGGGGAGCATCGCGCTCCAGAAGTTCCCGGGCGATGCGAACCCCTTCCTGCATCATGCCGGTATGAATCGACACTGAACGCGAGTTCATTGCGCAGAGCGCGCGCCGCGCACTTTCCGCAATGGTTTCGTTCGGGGCAATGAGTGCGATCTGGGCCATTCGTACGCTCTCCGTTCATTCCGTCCAGGTGGCAAAAATCCCGGTCCAGCAGAATGCTAGCGCATGAAATTCCATGACGACATCATGGCTTTCAAATGATACGCATCCCATGGCAAATGTTCGGTGAAACCAAACGCCGACACGTCGACCATCGCGTCCACATCACCCAACAAACGCGTCAACCGCGGAATGGAAAGCTTGCCCGCAGGCGAACCGACATGACTCACGTCCTCAATAGAGTTCCACAAAAACGTTGAACGAAACGACGCAAGCTCCAACACGTCGAGATCGACATGAATAACGACATGCTTGAAAGAATTGTCACGAATCCACCCCGTCACCGCATCGCTCGTCTCAACAACATCCGACGACCGCACCGTCCGTAATCCCAGATCCGCAATAATCTCCCGCTCCGCCGAATTCGGTTCGTCAACTCCGACAAGAAGCACCTGCTCCGCACTGTACGGCTTTTTCACCTCCTCCGCCATGCGCGGATCGCCATGCCCCAACAAATTGCCGAGAACATGCGTATGCGGACCAACCGTAGTCTCCGGCGTGCTGACGTCGGGATGGGCGTCTATCCACAACACGCCGACATCCTCGCCATAACGCTCGCCAAAATAGGCAAACGGCGCCTGATTGACCAAACAGTCCCCGCCGAACATGATGATCCGATCAGGACCGTATGCATCAATAATGCTCCTGGCCGAACGCACCTGCCGCAAAACAACGCTTTGCCAAACAACGCCGTTTTCGACCGACCGCTCCGCCGTCCCGTATGGTTCGACCGGAACCTCGACCAAAGGCGCATCGCTTTCGGGAGCCAGAAACGCAAGAAGCCGCGCACCCAGAGGATACAATTCACCCGGATACTTCAGCCCGTAATCCCCACCCTGCCATTGCGGCATCAACAAACGCAATGTTTTTCGTTTTGTCTGCATTGGAGCGTCCTTATGAAAGAATCCTCCACCCGCTGAAGCCATTTCGCCTGAAGGCGGAAGTTTTTGACCTTAACCGCAATGCGACAATCATACAAAGAAAATCCCCCCCCTTTTTCAAAAAACCGTCCTTGACCAACTTGTATCCTAGGATATATTATAGATATCACACTATCGATATGGAAAACCCGACCACTTTTCAAGGAGACTCCATGATCACAGGCACCCCGAAAGTCGTGGATATGAAAGTAATCCCGGTCGCCGGACATGACAGCATGCTGCTCAGCGTCAGCGGCGCGCATTCCCCCTACTTCACCAGAAACCTCGTCATCCTGAAAGACGATTCCGGCAGAACCGGCGTCGGTGAAGTCCATGGCGGCGAACCAATCACAGACGCATTGAAAAGCTATATCCCCCATGTTGTCGGAAAACCAATAGGCAACGTGCGCGGTATCGTCAATACGCTCGCAAACCCGGTCGCGGACACCTCCGACGGACTCCAGGGAATGGATTTGAAAAACCTCCAGTTCGTCGTCCATGCCGAAACCGCCGTCGAATGCGCGCTCCTCGACCTTCTCGGACAGTTCATGAACCTGCCCGTCGCCGCACTGCTCGCCGACGGACAACAGCGCGACAGCGTGGTCATGCTCGGCTATCTGTTTTTCGTGGCCGACAAGGCAAAAGCGCCTATCGGCTATCTCCCCGACGACACATCGGCGTCAAGCGCGTGGTTCCGGACGCGACGGAAAGAAGCGTTGACGCCGGAAGCAATCGTCGAACAGGCGACGGCGGCGAAAGAACACTACGGCTTCAAGGATTTCAAACTCAAGGGCGGCGTGCTGCCGCCGGAAACGGAAGTGGAATGCGTCCTCGCGCTGAAAAACGCATTCCCCGACGCGCGCATCAATATCGATCCGAACGGCGCGTGGAGCCTGCGCGACGCAATCGCATACTCGCGCGCCATGAAATCCGCCCTCACCTATATCGAAGATCCGTGCGGTCCGGAAAAAGGCTACTCCGCGCGCGAAGTCATGTCCGAGTTCAAACGCGCCACAAACCTTCCCGTCGCGACCAACATGATCGCAACCGACTGGCGGCAACTGCACCACTCCGTCGTCCTGAACGCAATCGACATCCCGCTGGCCGATCCCCATTTCTGGACAATGGCCGGTTCAGCCCGCGTCGCGCAATTGTGCAATGAATGGGGACTGACATGGGGGTCGCATTCCAACAACCACTTCGATGTTTCGCTTGCCGTATTCACCCATGTCGCCGCCGCCGCGCCCGGCGAAATAACCGCGATGGACACCCACTGGATATGGCAGGACGGCCAGGAACTGGCGCTTGACCCGATAAAAATCGAGAAGGGCCGCATTCTCGTTCCGGAAAAGCCGGGACTCGGAATCGAACTGGACATGGCAAAAGTGGAAGCCGCGCACACCCTCTACCGCACGCTTCCGTACGGCGAGAGAAACGACGCCATGGCCATGCAGTATTTAATCAAGGACTGGAAATTCGATCCGAAGCGCCCAACCCTGGTTCGTTGACTCTTGTTGGTCTTTTACCGTTATCCACATGCAATGAAAGGGAAGTGATGAAAAAATTCGGACGTATCGCCATATTCGCAAGCGTATGTGTCCTTTTCGGCTGCGTCGCCAATGCGGGTGAGTCCTGGCCGCGCCGGTCGGTCGAGTTCGTTGTCACCGCCTCCGCCGGCGGCGACACGGATTTCAACGCCCGCACTATCGGCAAATACTTTCGTGATATCGCAGGCGCGTCGCTGGTTGTGACCAACATGCCGGGTGGAGGCGGCTCGATCGCCACTTCAAATATAAAAAACGCCCGGCCCGATGGAAGCAAAGGTTTGTTTTGTCATACAGGCCAGTTGATTGTCAACGAAGTATCCGGCCTGATTGATTACAGTTTCGAGGATTTTGCGATTTCCTGTATCGCCGGCATGAATACATCGTACGTGTTTGTCGCCAGCAAGGAGTCCGGCATCACGTCGTTGACGGATCTGGTTGAAAAAGCGAAAGCCAATCCGAACACGATTATTTTCGGTACGGAGATGGGCGGGTTTACTCATCTCCAGGGTCTTCGCCTTGCCAAGGAATCGGGCATTGATTTGAAAATGGTGGACACCGGATCGACATCGGAAAAAGTCACATCCCTGCTTGCCGGACGAATTGACTTCGCCGCCGTGTCGTATGGCTCTGTGCAGGATTACCAGCAGACCGGCGATTTGATCATCCTCGCCCAGGGCGGCGCCGAACGCAATCACCTGCTTGGAGACATCCCCACCATCATGGAACAGGGCATCCCGTTCGCCATGGAATTTCCCTATGTCGTATCCTTCCCCAAAGGAACGAGTCCGGAAATCGTTCAGCGAATGTCCGCCATTGTCAAACAGATAACCGAACTTCCCCAGTACGCCAAGGATCTGGAAGATGGCTACAAGCAGACCGTGGCCTACCATGATACGGAAGACGCAATCGAATATTTGAAGAAGGTCCGCGATGATTTTATGCAATACAAGGAATTACTGAAGAACTGAATGCAATTCATTCCAATACGGTTGTCCGTCGGGCCGCAGACGGACAATCGTGTTTTTTTTTGGAGACAACCCATGCTGTCCAAAGGCCAAAAGGATCTCGCTTTCGGCATTGCCATCCTTGTCTTCGGCTTGGTTTACCTCGGATTGACAATGCAATTGCCGCGCAAAGGCCCTATCGATTCCGCGACCATACCGTACATCCTCGCTTCGCTTGTCACGTTGCTGGGAATTATCCAAATCATCGCGACAGCGCGGCGCGGCGGCAAAGCCCTCACCCCCGCCCAGCCGCCCGCGACAAGCGAGGAAGCAAAGGCGAATGCCGCCTGCGACGTGCCCGCCGCATCAATTCGGCCCGATTACCGCACAGTGACGATCACGGTCGGGCTGATCGTCCTGTATGTCGCGTTGCTGGATTACCTTGGCTTCCCGTTGATGAGCGCGCTTTATTTGTTTTTCCAGATATGCGTCCTCACCCCGTCCTACATGAAGCGCAAGTATCCGCTGTACGCATTCATCGCCATAACGACATCGGTCGGCGTTTTCTATCTGTTCCGGAGCGCGTTCGACATGATGCTGCCGGACGGTGAGCTGTGGTGGAGATTGGGCTGGTTGTAACCGTCAACGTTTTTGCAAAGGCGCAACCAATGCTTTCATTACTTGGACAAGGCTTTTCAGCAATACTCGAACCCTACTGCCTCCTTCTGATTCTCGCCGGCACGGCGGTCGGAATTTTGTTCGGCGCCGTCCCCGGCCTGACTTCGGTCATGGCTGTCGCGCTCTTTCTTCCCGTCACCTACGGCATGGATCCGGGCACGGGTATTGCCGTTTTGGTTTCACTGTATATTGGCGCGACTTCCGGCGGGCTTATCTCCGCCATTCTTCTGAAGATTCCCGGCACGCCGGCCTCAGTCGCCACCTGTTGGGATGGTCATCCCATGGTGGACAAGGGCGAAGGAGCGAAAGCGCTGGGTGCGGGCGTGGTGTTTTCGTTTCTCGGCACCATAATAAGCATTGCCGCTCTTGTTTTCATCGCGCCGCCGCTCGCCCGCATAGCGCTCCGCTTCGGTCCGCACGAGTATTTCGCCATCGCGATTTTTTCCCTGACGTTGATTGCCTCGCTCTCGTCTGGCTCAATGATCAAAGGGTTGTTCTCCGGCGCGCTCGGATTCGCCTTCGCCACCGTAGGCATAGCACCCATAGAAGCGAATGTCCGGTTCAGCTTCGGCTCGTACGAATTGAATGACGGGTTTAAAACGCTCACGGTGCTCATCGGACTGTTTGCCATTTCCGAAGTGATTAAAGCCGCGGAAAGCGTTAAAACCGAAGCGCAAGCCACAGTCGCCAATGTCAATATGAAGAAAATTCGCGGTTTCGGTTTCAGCCGGGAAGAATTCAAAAAACAGATCGGCAACATGTTCCGTTCCTCCGCCATAGGCATAGGAGTCGGCATTCTGCCGGGCATCGGCGCGGGGACGTCGAATATTCTCTCCTACATCGCCGCCCAAAAACAATCGAAGCATCCGGAATTGTTCGGCACCGGCATTCTGGACGGCATAATCGCATCGGAAACGGCCAACAACGCCGGGATTGGCGGTGCGATGATTCCGCTCATGACACTGGGCATTCCGGGAGACGGGGTGACCGCAATTTTGCTGGGCGGATTCATGGTGCACGGCATCGCGCCCGGCCCGCTTTTATTCACCAATCACGCGGTCCTGGTCTATACCATATTCGCCGCGCTTATCCTTTCGTCGATTGCCATGCTTATTATCGAATTTTACGGTCTGCGCATTTTCATCAAACTGCTCAATGTTCCAAAACATATTTTACTGCCGATTGTCTTCATTCTCTGCGTTGTGGGCGCGTTTGGGCTGTCCAGCCTGATTTTCGACGTTTGGACCATCCTTGTTTTCGGCGCTGTCGGTTACTTTTTCGTTTCGTTCAAGGTGCCGCAAGCTCCATTCATCATCGGCTTCATTCTCGGTCCAATGGCTGAACTCAACATGCGCCGCGGACTGATGCTCTCGGATGGCCGGTGGGCGGGATTTTTCGAAAACAGCATTTCCTGCATATTCATTGTCTTGTCCCTATTCTCTGTTGCCTATATCATTATCAAGGGACTGAGCAACCGAAAAAAAGATGCGCGAGCGTAAAACACGAATCACGAACCTCATAAACATGGATAATGTCATGAACGAATCGGCAACCGGCACAGAATCGATGCCGAACTTGACCGTCATTCCCCGCGAGCCGCACGAATCGGCGCGGTCGTGGGTGCACAGGCTGCTTCTTTATAATATAGTGCACATGCTGGTCGAACCCGGTTCGACGTTGGTCGAATTGGAGTTGCGGAAACGCCTTGGTGTAAGCCGCACACCGATGCGCGAAGCGTTTATGCAGTTGGCGCAGGAAAACTTCATCACCATAGTTCCGCAAAAAGGCACGTACGTCAGCCGAATCGACATGACGGAAGTGCTCGATCTGCGATATATCCGTTGCTTCGTCGAAATGGAGACGGCTCGGCGCGCCGCAGGGAGACTAACACCAGAGATGGAGGAAGAATTGTACGGTTGTATCGCCGTACAGGAAGAGATGGCGAAAATTCGCGATTTCGAAAAATTTGTCGACGCCGACGACGCGCTCCACGAAATCATCTATAGAGCGGCCGGCAAGGAAGGCGTATGGGATTTTTTCCGCCGGACCAATTTACAACATTTCCGGAGCCGTCTTTTGCGTCTCCGCGCGGGGCGCGAACCGGATGCGCTGATCCTCCAGCACAAAAATATCGTCGCAGCGCTGGTAAAGGGTAAACCGGACCGGGCGGCAGAGGAAATACAGAAGCATCTGTCCGATTCGAACTGGAATGCGGGATCGGCGCGAGAAATGTTCCCCGACTATATCACCCCCCCAAAAACAACCGGTACGCCGTCAATGTTGTAACGGCGGATTATTTCTTCGCCATCCAGTCAACCATGGTATCGGATTCGCGACCACGGTTCAGCGCATGTTCCAGCGTCTTGACCGGTTCGATATGCACGATGACGTCCGTCGGTTTGTAATAACCGTCTTCCACGTCAAGGGCAAGGATGCGGCGTTTGACCGCGCCCGCGATATCATGGCCCTGCGCCACGGACAGATCGCCCGGCACAAGCACATGAAGATCGACCGAGGCGGCCTTCGGACCGATGCAACGAGTGCGGATTTTGTGCGTGTCGAGTACGCCCGGCGTGGACAGGACCGTCTCCCTGATTGCGGAACAGAGAGCGCGGTCGACGCTGGCATCCAGCAGCGCTTTCATCGTGGGTCCGATCACCTCCCATGCCGCCTGCAGCAGCATAACGCATACCACAAGCGTTCCGACGGGATCGAGAAACCAGGGATTATAGCCGAACCACGCACCCACGGCGCCGCCGCCGATGGACAACGCGGGAGGAATGGAACTGAACGCGTCCGATCGGTGGTGCCAGGCATTGGCGATCACGGCGGACGATTGCAGTTTTTTGCCTTTGGCCACGGTCCAGCGGTACAATGTTTCGTTCGAGGCAAGGGAAAGCATCGCGACGCAAAAAGCCAGGACCGTCGCCGTATTCAGGACAACGACGTGATGATCGCCTTCGCCGGACAGATGCGTGACGAACTCGCCGACGGCATGGCACCCCATCCCTATGGCGGCCGCCGCCAGGGCAACGCCGATGCCGAAGGTGATCAGGGTTTCAATTTTCCGGTGACCGTGCGGGTGACATGCGTCGGCCGGGGCGCACCAATATTTAACCCCGACCAAAACAACGCAGTCGGCGGCAATGTCGGATGCCGAGTGTATGGCGTCGGCAACAAGCGCGTTCGCGCCGGCCCAAACCCCGGCGATTCCCTTCAGGAGCGCCAAGCCGATATTGGTGAAAACGCCAACCCAGGTAACGCGGGAGACTCCGGCGATTCTTTGATGGTCAAGCGTTTGCCGACCCCCAAAGTAAATGGTATCGCTCGCGCTTGCATTTGGGTGAGACGGCGTATCGACCATTCATTCTCTCCATTTCCCCATAGTACAAGCTGTCGGGGTGGAAAGATGCTTCCTTTCACCCCGACCATTTAATTCCCGCTGCTCATCGCTCCCGCAACCGGCCATTACAACGCATTCGGCAACGCATCCCGCCAGGCCGATTTCAACGCGCTGTTTTCCGCGTCGACGAGAATATCCGCGCCGTTTTTGATGACAAGTTTCGGCGTGTCGGCGACAACGCCGATTTTCGCGAAGGGGGCTCCGCCCTCCCGGAGGATTTGCTCAACCCGTTCTTCGTTTTCCGGTTCGATTTCGAGCGCGAGTCGGCTCGCCGATTCGCCGAACAAACGCGCCGGGACGGAAACGTCGCCATCCACCGCCAGGAGAGCTATATCCGCTTCGATGCCAAGGCCGCCCGCGAACGCCATTTCCGCCAGCGTAACGGCCAGGCCGCCCTCGGAACAGTCATGGGCGGAACGGACCAGCCCGGCGTCCGCCGCCTTGTGGATGGAGGTGAACACGTTCATGCCGAGTTTGGGATCGACGACCGGGATTGTGTTGCCGATTTTCTCCCGGAGCGCGTAATAGTGGGATGCGCCCAACTCTTCCCGGGTCAGGCCGACCAGATAAATCGCGTTGCCGGCGGCCTTGGCGTCCATGGTCACCGCTTTTCTGCAATCAGGCATGACGGCCACGGCGCTGATGAGAAGGGTGGACGGAATGACGATCACGTCGCCGCCGACGGCGAATTCGTTGTTGAGCGAATCTTTTCCGGAAATGAACGGCGTCCCGTAAGCGGTGGCGATGTCGTAGCAGGCGCGGGAAGCGCGCACGAGTTCGCCCAGGCGTTCGGGTTTGTTGCAATTGCCCCAACAGAAGTTGTCCAGAATCGCCGCCTGTTCCATCGACGCGCCGACCGCGACAAGGTTGCGCAGCGCCTCGTCAATCGCCAGCGCGGCCATGTTGTACGGGTCGATGTCGGAAAACCCGGGTTTGATGCCGTTCGACACGACGACAGCGCGGGTATTGCCGAGAATGGGCGTCACGACGGCGGCGTCGCCGGGACCGTCGTTGACAACGCCGACCAGCGGCTTGACGACGGTGCCTGCCTGCACTTCGTGGTCGTATTGGCGGATAACCCATTCTTTCGAGCAGATGTCCCAGTGGGACAGGAGCGCCTTGAGCGTTTCATTGTAATCTTCGTTTTGGACCGGCTCCGGTTCGGGATGCGTGACCGTGTTCCACACCGCTTCGCGCCGGGGGGCGGGAATGCCTTCGTGGAGGAATTCCATATCAAGCCGCGCAACTTCCTGTTGGTTCCAGAGCAGGGTGAGGTGGCGGTCGTCCGAGAAGGCGGCGATAGGGGTTATTTCGACGTTCTCCTCCTTTGCCAGGGCGGAGAGCGCGGTGAGGTTGGATGGATCGGTGGCGATGACCATGCGCTCCTGCGCTTCGCTGATCCAGATTTCGTGATAGGTCAGGCCCTCGTATTTAAGCGGAACCTTGTCCAAATCGACACGTACGCCGCATTCCTCGCCCATCTCGCCCAAAGCGGAGGACAAGCCGCCCGCCCCGCAGTCGGTGATGCAGGAGTACAGGCCGGCGTCGCGCGCGCGCAGAAGAAAATCGGTGACTTTCTTTTCCTCGATCGGATTGCCGATTTGCACCGCGCCCGAGGACATCATTTCGGAGTTTTCGTCCAGCTCCACCGACGAGAAGGTAGCTCCGTGAATTCCGTCGCGCCCGGTTCGCCCGCCGACCACCAGCGCGATGTCTCCCGGTTTCGGATAGCGGCGGACGGCCATGTCGCGCGGAATGATGGCGAGGTTCCCGGCGAAGACCAGCGGGTTGCCGATAAAACGCTTGTCGAAGCAAATGGCTCCGTTGACGGTGGGGATGCCCATGCGGTTGCCGTAATCGCGCACGCCGCCGACGACACCCTTGAAGACGCGGAGGGGGTGAAGCGCTCCTTGCGGCACTTCGTCTTGCGGAAGATCGGGCGGCCCGAAACAGAAAACGTCCGTGTTCAGGAACGGCTTGCCGCCAAGTCCGGTGCCGAGCGGATCGCGGATAACGCCGCCTATGCCGGTTCCGGCGCCGCCGTAGGGTTCGATGGCGGAGGGGTGGTTGTGCGTTTCGACTTTGAAGGCGACGCCGTATTCGCCGTTGAAGTCGACCACGCCGGAATTGTCCTCGAACACGGACCAGCACCAGGGGCGGTCGAGTTCGCGGGTGGCGCGGGCGATGGTTGATTTGAGCAGGTTGTCGATATCTTCGACCGGTCCGCCGTTTTCCCGGTACTGGACTTTGCCCCGGAATGTTTTATGGCTGCAGTGTTCGCTCCAGGTTTGGGCGATCGTTTCCAGTTCGACGTCGGTCGGGTTTCGGCCGAGGGCGCCGAAGTATTGTTGCGCCGCTTTCATTTCCTCCAGGGACATGTACAGTTGTCTTGCGAGGGACAGTTTTTCCAGTTCGTTGTCCGGGAGGCCGTCAAGGACGACTTCGCGCCGGTTGTGGAACGACATTTCCGATTCGGATTTGCCGAGTTTGAGCGGCGTTCCGATGGAGACCTGCTCTATCACCGCATTGGCGAGGACCCGGGTGACGGCGGTGTAGAGCGAGTTTTTCGAGACGGGTCCGTTGACGATATAGCGCCGCCCTATGCGGAGCCAGTCGGCGTTGAACCCGAGTTCGCGAATGCCTTTCAGGGCGGAGGCTTCCGACGGTTCCATAACGCCGGCGCGTTTGGCGATATCGACGACATGGTCGAGGTTGTCGCGGTTGGGGAAAACCGGCTGGTTGACGGAGAACATTTCGACCACCGGATCGGCCAACAGTTCCGACGCTATGTAATCGACGTCGGCCGGGGTGAACGAACCGTGCAGCGCGTACAAGCGAACGGAACGGGCGTTCGTCAGTTCCGGCATGCCGTATTCCTGCAAGTCGTGCAGCGCGGAACGGGCGTCCACATCCAGGGCCGCGTCCTTGACGGCCACTTCAATAAAATAGGTTTTTTTTTCTTTTTCGTCGGCGGTTGAATATTGTGCCATGAGTGCCTGTCCACCTTTCACAATCCTGGAAAATCCACGCTATAACCGGCAAACGCCGGTCTCGTGGCCGAAAAAATCCGGCTCTCTATTGTAGCCGCCCGTATGGAATGTCAATCAAATTCATCTCCTCCCGGGCGGGCGGGAGTTTCCATGACGCAAGGCCGCACCATGTCAATTGCTCTCCCAGTATCGTTCTTTCACGACTTTATGCAGCAGTCCGACCGAGCAGTCGTATTCCGCCGCCACTTGTTTATAGGGCCGGCCGTGCAGGATTTGGTTTACGGCCGCGTCCCAGTCGCGGGCGAGTCGGCGGGCGGCGTTGAATTGGTGGTTGGGCATGAGGCAGCCGTCACGGAAGAGGGACGGTTCCAGTTCAAACAATCGTTCCCGCGCGAGTATATTCATTCGTTTGTCCCGTGTTCTTCCGCCGGCGAACGCGGCCTGCCGCGTTTTTCGCAACAGCTCCCGGCACGAGTCGCATACTTCCCCCGCGTCTTCGGGATGGGGGGAGTGCACGCCGTCGCAGCCCGGGCACAACACGGGCGGATATTCGCCAAGGGCACGGCGTTCCGGCGTTTCGGCATGCGCCGATCGGCAGAAGCGAGCCGGATCGCGTGCATGGCGCCGGATAACGCGCATAAGGAGTCCGATGCGGTTGTCGCGCGTTCCCAGCCGGTCGATCAATTGCTCAAACCGCGACGGCGTCAACAACAGCCATGGTTTTCCTTGCGAAAAAATTTGCGTTCGCGGCTTGATGAAAACGGCTGCGTCAAGCAGGAGCGGCGTGACGCGGGAATCGATGTAGATATGTTTCATGGCAGATCCTTTTGATATGCATACTGGAAGGGAAAGGCGTCGAGGCTTGCGTTTCGTTTCCGGGCATTTCATGGCCGTCATTTCATGGCGAAGCGTCAGTTGAGCCAGAGGGGCGGGATTCCGGCGAGGGGGAATTCGCGCAAGGCTTCATATCCGGTTTTCCAGCGGTTGTTCTTTTTGCACGTCAGGAGGGCGCGCAGATCGGCCCGATTTTGCACCGAATACGGCTCCAGGATGTCGGCTGAAAAATGCCATACGCCGACACGGAACGGCGGTTGCTTTTCAACGACGGCGGCGATCATGCTGATGTCGGCGGAGCCGGCGGCGCGGCATACGTCGCGGTAGAACGCAAACTGGTTGAGATACCCGAAGCGCCTGGCGTCGCGTTCGAAACGGCTGATATCGTCAACCGTTTTCATGTCAATTGCCATGTTGTCGGGTCTGAGCCAGTCCAGTCGCGCCTGGCAGTCGACTCCTTCGACTTCGGCGCGGGCGGAGAGTTCGGGCCATCCGAGGGCGAGGAGTCTTGAAAGTTCGGTATGCGCGTACAACGCTTTTCGCATGCGGCACAAGGTTGCGTATTCGGTGTTTGTGACGACGGATTTTCGTTGCAGTCCGTTGTCGTTGAGCCATTCGCCGAATATTTTTGTTCCAGGTCCGTAGGAGCGTCCGGTTTTTTCGTTAAACGGCCCTCCGATCACGTAGCGTGAATGAAAGGCTTTTTCTCCTTCCATGAGCAGGGCGTGGGCCGCTCGTCCGAATCGCATCGCGTCGCTATCGCTTCGTATCGTTTTTCCGCTCGTCAATTCGGAATAATGCGAGGGGCAGCGTTGGAATTCACGCAGCATGGTGGAGGAGACATAGCGTCCGGAAGTGGCGGCGGCATGATAATCCGCTTCGCCGATTTTTACAGTCCACCCGGGAATAAATGGCACGACAGTAAATTTACCATTATTTGACGTTGACATATTCACCCTTTCGTGTACAAATACAGAGTAGGCGCACAAATAGTTTATTTATAAATTGACAGGCAACTTAAATATGAGTTTTTCAGATAAAACAACTTGATTTTGCATCGCCATTCAGGACGTCCATGAAAATCAAACCAATAGACTGTGAAGTATTGAACGAAACTACACTCAACAGAAACACATACAGACAGCCGTTTTCTACAAAGAATATTTACAATAAACGCATAATTCACGCTAACTGTATCGTATTTTTTTATAATACTGTAGTTCAGGCGCTTGTCAAGGTATAAAATGGAGATGATTATCATGCCACAGAATCCCTTTACCGGCAATTGGTTAAGAAATTCA
>DAIPJX010000037.1:0-13156 GCA_036770065.1 Planctomycetota bacterium | reverse complement strand
CCTCTATGCGGCAGAGCCGCGCGGATTATTCTTTTGCCGCCTTTTGAGCGAATGATGAACCGTTCCCTTTTTCCGCGCGGCTTTTTATGAGTAAAAATATGGGGGCGCCGTTCGCGCGCCTGCGGCATCACTATGATTCGAGAATCGACGCGGCCCGCGAAAGCTCGCGAATAATCGGAATGCTCTGGGGACAAACCGATTCGCAACGCCCGCACTCGATGCAACAAGACGCCTTGCCCGAATTGCGCGTCTCCCACGCATAACTCCGCTGAACCGGCGTCAAATCCTTGTATATCAAGTAATCATTGAACACCTTGAACGTACCGGGTATATTGATGTGCTCCGGACAATCCTTGACGCAATACTTGCAGTCCGTACACGGAACCTGCTCAATCTCCGACAGTATTTTCCGCACCTCCTCGATAACCGCGCGCTCGGCCTCCGAGAGCGGTTCGAAACGCTCCATATACCCAACGTTGTCACGCATCTGCTCCAGCGTCGACATGCCCGAAAGAACCGTAACCACGCCCTCCAGCGACGCGGCGAAACGAACCGCCCACGAAGCCGGAGACACCCCCGGATTCGCCTTCCGCAGCAACGCCGCGGCAGCCTCCGGCAAATTCGCCAACGAACCGCCTTTCACCGGCTCCATGACAATCACCGGTTTATTGAACTTCCGCGCCACTTCATAGCATTTCCGCGACTGGATAATCGTGTTCTCCCAATCGGAATAATTGATCTGCAACTGAACGAATTCCATCTCCGGATGCTCGGTCAGCACCTGCTCGAGAAATTCCGACGTCGCATGCATCGAAAACCCGAGATGGCGAATCCTCCCCGCCGCCTTCTGCTCGGCAAGAAAATCCCAAATGCCGAACCGGGTAAACGCTTCCGTTCGATCCGCTCCGAGATTGTGCAGCAAATAAAAATCGAAATACTCCACCCCCGTACGCTTGAGCGAGGTCCAGAACATATCCTGCGCTTCCCGGGTCGTTGTCGGACCGGCCCATGCGGGAAGCTTCGTCGCCAACTGGAACGAATCGCGTGGATGACGATCAACCAGCGCAACCTTGGCCGCCTCCTCCGACTTGCCCTCTATATATCCGTACGCCGTGTCGAAATAGGTGAAACCTTTTTCGAGAAACAAATCCACCATTTGTTTGGTCTGCTCGATATCAACCTCATTGCCGATCATCGGCAAACGCATCAAACCGAAACCAAGTTTCTTAATCGCCGCGTCAATCATTATCGCTCCCTTGCATGCTTGTGTGGCAACAACATTGTCAATTCACTCCGAACATGCTGTTATACAACAAACGACGGGAATAGTGGGACGAAAATATTTCATCGGCGAAATTTCATGCGCCGCCAACATGCTCCCATGCCAAAATGCACGCGCCGTATGTCCCCGCCTCGATGCCCAACTTCGCTTGCGCGATCGTGCACATCTGCGACGGATGCGTCAGCGCTTCGCGAACCATCTCCCGCGCCGGCCCGAGAAGGCGCTCGCCCGACCGGGAAATGCCGCCGCCCAGCAAAATGCACTCCGGATTGAAAATGCTCACCAGCGACGACAACGCAACGCCCAGGTACCGGGACGTGCGGGCAAGCACCGCCTCGCTCGCGGCGTCGCCGTCGTCAAAACCCTTGTCCATCATCTCGGGCGTAAACGCCGAAGGCTCCCCTCCGGTCAATCGCCACAGCACGGACTCCGGATGCAGTTCCATTTGTTTTCGGGCATACCCGGAAATGCCGACTTCCGAACAATAGCACTGAAAACAACCGCGCCGTCCGCATCGGCACAACTCGCCGTCCGTCTCGATAATCATGTGCCCTATCTCGCCCGCCAAGCCCGATACGCCGCGAATCAGCCTGCCGTCGGCGATTATGCCCGAACCGATCCCGGTGCCGAGGGTTACCAGCAAAAGATCCTTGCAGCCCTGTCCGCCGCCCAGCCGCTGTTCTCCGAGCGCGTTGATGTTGCCGTCATTGTCCAGCACCACCGGAACACTGAAACGGTCGGAGAACGGCGCGGCGATCGGAACGTCGAACCAGTACAGCGATCCCAGCTTGACCGCGGTTTTCGCCATGCGGTCCACCAGGCCGGGGACTCCCATGCCTATCGCCGCCAGATCGTTTTCCGAAAGGCCCGCGTCCGCGATCATGCCGGCAAGCATACCGACAATGTTCGAGAGAATCGCCTCGCTGCCAAGTTCCCGCTCCGTCGGCATCGACCGCGACGCAAGCGGAGCAAACGACGCGTCGACAAGAACCGCCTTGACGTTGGTGCCGCCGACATCGATCCCCGCGACGAATTTCATCGGGCTTCTCCCCGGCCATGCGCTTCCATGATTGCTTTCATGTCAAGAATCATCTGTCGCGGATCGGCCGCGCCGGTAATGCTTTTCCCGGCAATCACGATCGCCGGATTGTATGCGAGAATCCCGGGAAGACTGTGCAAGTCGATGCCGCCCGCCGCCGCCGCCCGCGCATGCTTCAACACCGGAGACAACCGTGCAAGTTCGCCCACCGGCTTTTCGCCGACCGCCTGCATGTCAATGCCCGTGTGCACGCCGACGTAGTCGACTCCCAGAGCGTCAATCTGTTCCGCCCGCTCCTCAACCCCGAGGACGGATATCATGTCCGCCAGCACTTCGCCGCCGTGCTTCGTCGCCGCCTTCAAAACGCCCTTGATCGTGTTGTCCGCCGAAACCGCCAACACGGTCACTATGTTCGCGCCCGCTTCAAACGCAAGCGACGATGAATAATCGCCGCCGTCCATAATCTTTAAATCCGCCAATATTGTGATGTCGGGATATGCATCCCGAATGGCTTTCACCGCGCGGACGCCTTCTTTAATAATGAACGGCGTGCCCACCTCCACAATGTCCACAACATCGTGGCACGATTCCAACATGCGCAAACCCGAAGCAATATCCGTACGATCAAGCGACATCTGCAGCCTCATGGCGCATCCCCTTTATGCAAATAGAACGGAACGGCACAGGAAAATTCTGTGTGTACGCGCATAATAATTATTGATATCATTAAAATCAAGCAATATTTTTATTGACATCGGTAATTTTATTATGCTAAACTACAATTATACACAAGGCGGAGAGTCGTCAATTCTTTCAAACAGGAGTATTTTCCCATGGTGACGCTCAAACAAACCGACATGCCCATTACAATCGATTTGGAAAACGACTGCGCGATTCGGTACGAAGAACCGGTGGTTTTCGAACTGAACAAATTCAAGACGGCGGGAGATATGAAAGGGTTGTTGCAAAAAGACGGCTACCGGCCGGACGATGAAACATTCTATAGCTATTACCGGGGCATTGTCGAGAAAGACGCTGTCCCCACCTTTGCGAAATTCGACGATCACTACGATCTCACCATCATCATGCCGAACGGTTTCGAAAACGGCGAATGCAAAAAAACCTCCGGACATTATCATAAATACATCCCCGGCTGCCATTCGTCCTACGCCGAGATTTACGAAGTCATTTTGGGAAAAGCGCTGTTCGTGTTGCAAAAGATCAACGACCACACCTTGCCAAGCGATCTGGTGCGGGTGGAGGATGTGTTCTTTGTCGAAGTCAATCAGGGGGAAATGGTGGTGTTGCCGCCGCTGTACGGGCACTGTTCGATCAACATCGGCGACGGCCCCATGGTGTTCAGCAACATCGCTTCCTGCAAAAACAAGTCGGACTACCGCGTCGTCAAGGAACTGCACGGAATGAGCTATTACGTCGTCAAGGAAAACGGAAAAACAAAAGCCGTGAAAAATCCGAACTACGGAAACGTTCCCGAACCGCGCGTCATGAAGGTTACGGAAAACAGGGAAATGGGCATTGTTTTCAACCGGCCGCTGTACCGGTCGTATCTTGAGAACCCCGCCCTGTACGGCTATGTCGCGAATCCAATCGGCAGGGAAAACGACATGATGGATTTGCTGGAAGAAAAAAAGCCGCAAGGACTGCTGTAATTGGAGACTCCATGAATACGCTTGAATATGCGAAGCAAATATTGTCAAGAATGTGCGCGGGCATGGAGCTGGTCGACGACGCGCCGGTCGAGGCGTTCGTGGACGCCGTGCTCAAGGCGAAACGGATATACGTCGCGGGCGCGGGACGTTCCATGCTGATGCTCCGCGCGTTCGCCATGCGGCTCATGCACCTCGGATTCGTCTCGTATGTGGTGGGAGAAACGGTCACGCCCGCCGCGGGAGAAGGCGATCTGCTGGTAATGGGGTCCGGCTCCGGTGAAACGTCCACCATGAAGGCGATCGCGGAAAAAGCCAAAAAAGCGGGCATGACCATCGCCACGATAACCACCTTCCCCGAATCGTCCCTCGGCAAGGCTGCCGGTGTGGTTGTGGCGCTCCAGGGCAAAATCACCCAGGGCGACGACAACATGCAGTCCGGCCAACCGGGCGGATCCGTTTTTGAGCAAAACATGCTCATTCTTTTGGACAGCGTGGTGCTGCGTTTGGCGGACAAGGCGAATATTGATTTGCGCCGGTTCGCCCTCCACGCCAATCTTGAATAGCAAAGGCAGGTGAACGCATGGCGCGCGCCGCAATCGGCAAAGTCGAAAAACGACATATCGAAATAAAAAAACGCCTCGCCGCCAACGGCGTGGTCGGCTTGGGCGAGTTGTGCGACGCGCTCCGGTGCAGCGAATCGACCGTGCGCAACGATTTGTCCTTTCTTGAGGAAAAAGGCGAATTGCGCCGCACGCTCGGCGGCGCGATTCCTCTCGGGACGACGCACCTCGGGCACAGCATGGCGATCCGTTCCGGTTTGTGCAAGGACGAAAAACGAAGCATCGCCCGCTTCATCGCGAACGAAATAGTCAACCCCGGCCACGCGATAATACTCGACGCCGGCTCGACAAATATCGAAATCGCGCAAGCGATACTGGAAGCGGATACGCCGATATCCGTCATCACCAACAACGTCCCCGCCGCCGCCATACTCGCCAACGCGAATAATGTCGACCTCTACCTTTCAGGCGGGCGCTATCTTCGGGAAAAATGCGCGCTCGACGGCGACGCGTTCTTCCAGACGATGCGGGCGGACCTTTTCTTTCTCGCGGTGAGCGGCATTGCGCACGATGTCGGATACACGATACCGAATGTGGAGGAAGTCACCATCAAGCACGCGATGATCCGGTGCTCGTCCAAAACGATTGCGGTGGTGGATCATTCAAAGCTGGGAAAAACGGGCTTGAAACTGGTGTGCGGATTCGACCAGGTCAAGACAATCGTCACCGACGACGGCGCCGACGCCGGGGAAGCGGCGAAGATTCGCGCGCAAGGCGTCGAAGTGCTTGTCGCGCCCGCCGCGAGATAGAACAAAAACATTGACAGGGAAAATCGGCGCCGTTATCGTGGAACATGTCATTTCAGCATCGCATACGCGCGAGGGGTCCGAACCAAAAAACAAATCAACCGGTAATCCACAAGCAAATCATTCATCGGAGGAAAAATGCAATGAGCATGCGGGATCGAATCGCTTCTGTCGAAGTGCACCTGGTTGAAACACCCGTCAAAGGCAATTTCGCCGACTCGACCAGAAAAGTGGAAACGATCGGCTTCGTCGTCGTTCTCGTCAAAACCGATACGGGACGGACCGGACTCGGCATCACCTATCATGAAGTGGGCGGCGAAGCCATCCGGGAATGCATCAACGTCGACATCGCCCCCAGAATTCTCGGCCGTTCCCCCATGGAAACGGAAGCGCTTTACGACGAGAGCTTCGCCTACATGCGCGGCATCGGCCGCAAGGGCCTCGCCTTCTGCGCCTACAGCGCCATCGATATCGCCCTGTGGGATCTCAAGGGACAAATGCACGATCTCCCGCTCTTCCGCCTCCTCGGCGGCAAGCGCAACGTCGTCCCCGTCTACGCCAGCGGCGGCTGGACCTCGTATTCCATCGACGAACTGGTCGAGGAAGCCAAGCGCATGGTGTCCGAGGGCTATACCAAAATGAAATTGAAAATCGGCGTCGACGGCGGGAAGAACATCAACGAAGACGTTCGCCGCATCCGCGCCGTGCGCGAAGCCGTCGGACCCGAAGTCGACATCATGCTCGACGCCAACAACGCCTGGACCGCCGCCACCGCAATCCGCTTCGCGGACAAAGTTCGCGAACTGGATATTTTCCTGCTCGAAGAACCCGTCTTCGCCGACGATATCCCCGGCCTCGCGCGCTTCAAGCGGGGTTCGAACATTCCCGTCGGCACCGGCGAGCACGAATACACCCGCTTTGGCGTGCGCGACCTCATCCTCGGCAACGCCGTCGATATTGTTCAAGCCGACGTCGCCCGTTGCGGGGGATATACGGAGTCGCTCAAAATCATCGCGCTGATCCAGGCGTGGAACCTGCAATACGCCCCGCACGGCATGGAACACATGCACATGCATCTGGTGGCGGCGCATTCATGCGGGCTGATGCTTGAACGGCTGTACATGTTCGAGCAGGTCGTGGGCGACGTGTTCGACAATCCGCCCGCTCCGAAAAACGGCATGCTGACATTGCCCGAAACGCCCGGTCTCGGCCTCAAGGTCAAGCTCGACGCATTGAAATCCCTGAAAATGAAATAATGCAACAATACAATCCAGGTGCGAACGCAAGCGTGCGATTCTTGTATTTCATATGTCAAGGAGAACGAACATGCGCAAAACACTATTGGGATTTGTCTGCATCATGCTCTTCGCTGTTTCCTGCGCCATGGCCGGGCAAACAACCGTCCGCTACTGGTACCATACCGACAACCCCGACATCGACACCATTCCCGAACTGGTCGCGAAGTTCGAGAGCGAAAACCCCGACATCAAAATCCAGGCCGATTCCCTCGCCTTGAACAGCTACTATGATCTTCTCTACACCGCCATCATCGGCGGCGCCGGACCCGACGTCGCCATGATCAAGCTCACCGCGCTGCCGCAACTCCTCGCAATGGAAGCGCTCGAACCGCTTGACGACTATATCGCCAAGTGGGACGGCAAAGACGACATCCTCGACGACCTGTGGGGAAAAATGGTCGCGCCCGACGGCAAAACCTACATCCTGCCCATGCAATATATCATCTCATATCTCTATTACCGCGCCGACCTGTTCGCGGAACACAACGTCAAAGTCCCCACCAATGAAGAGGAATTCCTCGCCGCCGCCAAAGCCCTGACCCTCGACACCAACAACGACGGGCGCATCGACATCTACGGCTACGGCTTCCGCGGCGCTGTCGGCGGCGCGCAGGAGCACTGGGGCGCCTTCGTCCTGCCCAACGCGCGCGAAATGACCACCGAACAATTGCTCGACCCCAGAACCATTGAAATGAACCAGTTCGTTATCGACCTGTTCCGCGTCCACAAAGTCGTGCCGCCGTCCGCTCCCAACGACGGCTTCAACGAAGTGACGACCGCCTTCCGCAGCGGACTGACGGCAATGACCATCCATCATATCGGGTCGTCTGCGAGAATGGTCGAGGCGTTGGGCGACAAGGTCTCCGCCGTTCCGGTGCCGCGCGACAGCAAAACCGGAGCCGGCTGGACAAACTTCGGCGATGAAGAACACTCCATCATGGCCGCCTCGAAAAACAAGGACGCCGCCTGGCGCTGGATGACCTTCCTCTCCACCGCCGAAAACAACAACCGCCTGGTCTACTCCACCGGACAACTGCCCGTCACCAAGTCCGGTTCGGAGAATTGGGATCTGCATGAAAAACGCTTCCTCGACGCAACCATCGAATCGTTGCCCATCGCGGCGGCGCTCCCGCCCGTCCCCGAATCGACGGAATTCATCTTCAATGTCTGGCCAAGCGAAATGCAACGCGCCATGCTGGGCGAAATCGATTCCAGGACGATGATGGAAATGACCGACAAGCTTTTCAACAAATAATCGCGCATTGCCCCAAACCGTCTCCATTCATTCCCTCCCGGCGGCATGTTCTCCGCGCGGGAGGGAAACTTCCGCAAGGATACCGGGATGAATCAGGAAGACATGCCCGCACTGCCGCTCGATCTGCGTCGAAAAAAATTCGATCCGCTCCCTTATGTCCTCATTTCGCCTGCCGTTCTCGCAATGCTCGCGGTCGTGTTCTATCCCATGATCACGGCGGTGGGCATGAGCTTCTACGACTATGTCGTATGGAAGCCCGCATCAAGCAAATGGATCTGGTTCGACAATTATCTGACCGCCCTTCGCTCGGACATCTTTTGGGTCTCCTTCAAGCAAACGCTCGTCTGGATCGGGTGTACCGTTCCCTTTCAATTGGCTCTGGGCCTCGCGACCGCTCTTCTCTTGAACCGGGAGTTCGCCTGGCGCTGGCTGGCGCGCATGATGATCATCATCCCGTGGGCGCTTCCCAGCGTCGTCATCGCGCTCATGTGGCGCTGGATCTACGATTCGAACTACGGCGTGCTCAATGATTTTCTCCTGCGCCTGAAAATCCTCGACCACTCCGTCCCATGGCTCGCGCAACCGAACACCGCCCTCTATTCCATCATATTCGTCCTTATCTGGCAGGGATTTCCCTTTTTCGCCGTCATGCTCCTGGCCGGCTTGCAGTCCATCCCCAAGGTGCATTACGAAGCCGCCGAGGTCGACGGCGCGGGAACTTGGGCGCAGTTTCGCCATATCACCCTGCCCGGGCTCAAAAGCGTTCTCGTCACATCGACGCTTCTGCGAATCATATGGGTGGCCAACTCCGTCGACGTCATCTTCATCATGACCGGAGGCGGACCCGGATACTCGACCTACACGCTGCCGCTCTTCGCCTACAACCAGTCGAGAAAAGCGATGAAATACGGATTCGCCTCCGCCATCGCCGTCCTGTTCACGACGCTTCTGCTCGCGCTCGTTTTCATGTACCTGCGGCGCACAAGCGAAAAGGGCGATTCGCTCAGATAATCACAACCGCATCGGGAGAACACCGCCATGGCGGCAAACCTGGATACAATACCATCGGCTTTGCATAAACCAAAGGTGCAATGGGGCAGGCGCATATTGTTTCTGCACGCGCCCATGCTGGCTATCGTCCTGTTCGCGTTGGGACCGTACCTGTGGATGTTCATCACCTCGGTAACGCCGACGGCGGACATGGACCACATGTCGGTGCTGGTCAAGAACCCGACGCTTGATCATTACGCCAAGCTTTTCACCCGCGTCAATTTCGCCGGAAACATCCTGAACAGTTTCATCATCGCCTGCGGAACCGTCGCGGCCGGACTGACCCTGAGCGTAACGAGCGCGTATGCGTTTTCGCGCTTCCGCTTTTTCGGCCGTTCATATTTGATGAAGCAATTCCTCGTCGTCAACATGTTCCCCATTGTCCTTTTGATCATTCCGCTCTTCATCATCATGCGTCGGTTCGGGCTTATCGACACCTATCTCGGCGTCATCATTTCGCATTCGACCTTCGCCATTCCCTTCTCCACCTGGATGATGACCGGATACATGGACGCCATTCCGCAGGATCTCGACGAAGCGGCCCTCATCGACGGCTGCACCCGTTTCGGAACCCTCTTCAAAGTGCTCCTGCCCGTATGCCTGCCCGGCATCGTCGCAACCGGCATCTATCTGTTCATCACTTCATGGAACGAATATCTCTACGCCAGCACCCTGGCCGGCGGACAGATAAAAACAATCACCGTCGCCATACAGGCGCTGATCGGCGAATATGAAATCGAATGGGGATTGTTGACGGCGGGCGGATTCATCGGTTCGTTGCCCGCGACGATCCTGTTCCTCATCATTCAGAGGCGGTTGGTGGGCGGCATGACGCAGGGCGCTGTGAAGGGATAAAACCATACGCAAGGGAGAGTGAGATATGGCTCGGGTTGTGCTTAAAAACATCTGGAAAGTATATGAACGCGACAATGTCGCCGTCCGCAACGTCAACCTCGCCATCGCCGACGGCGAGTTCATGGTTCTGGTCGGCCCGTCCGGATGCGGCAAATCGACGACGCTCCGGATGATCGCCGGGCTGGAGGACATATCGTCCGGCACGGTGGAAATCGACGGTACGGCGGTCAACGACGTCGCTCCGCGCGATCGCGACATCGCCATGGTGTTTCAGAGTTATGCGCTGTATCCGCACATGTCCGTCAAGGACAACATGACCTTCGCCCTGCGTATCCGGAAAGCAGCCGGTGATTTGGTGGGAAAGCGGCTTCGCAT
The DNA here is from genome assembly GCA_036770065.1 of Planctomycetota bacterium. GTDB lineage: Bacteria > Planctomycetota > SZUA-567 > SZUA-567 > SZUA-567 > JAJBSZ01. Next base: position 2,966 of record DAIPJX010000037.1, on the reverse strand, counting down.
GGCCGCCGACATTCTCGGACTCGGCGAATACCTGGAACGAAAACCGCGCGCCCTCTCCGGCGGACAGCGGCAGCGCGTGGCCATGGGACGCGCCATCGTCCGCGAACCGAAAGTGTTTCTGTTCGACGAGCCGTTGTCCAATCTCGACGCAAAAATGCGGGTGGAAATGCGGAGGGAGATTCTCAAGCTGCACCGCCAGGTGAACGCGACCATGATCTATGTAACGCACGATCAAGTCGAAGCCATGACGTTGGGCGATCGGATCTGCATCATGGAGCGCGGGATTATCCGGCAAGTGGGAACGCCGGGCGAAGTGTTCGACAACCCCAAAAACCTGTTTGTCGCCGGGTTCATCGGCACGCCGCCAATGAATCTTATCGATGGCAAGCTGGAGAGCGAGGGCGAGTCGATCGTTTTTTCGGCCGGTTCGCTTCGCGCCGTTCTTCCGGACGAGTTGGCGGAAAAGGTCCGGGACAGGGCGGGCGCGGAAGTCGTGCTGGGGCTCCGCCCGAAATCGTTCCAGCCGACCGATGACGAAACCGACGGCTGGAATGCCGTGCCGGAAATCGCCGAACTGTTGGGCGAGGAATCGCTGGTTCACGCCAAGTCGGGCGACGCCCGATTCGTCGTCAGCATGGATCCGCAGAAGCTTCCGGAAATCGACAAGCCGTTCCTCATCAAGCCGCTCATGAACCGCGCCCATATTTTCGACGCCGAAAGCGGGGAAAATTTGACGCTCGGCCTGAATATTCCGGGGCGGTATAGTATCCGGCGATAACCGGTCGTTGCTGCCTGCCGGATTTGGCCTACGCAAGAGGCGTATGCGGCGGGACAGCGCCGCGACGGAATACGTCGACCATCTCGGAGGTCAGACTGACGCTGATATCGGCCTCCTGAAGTTCCGAACGCGCAACCCAGGCGCCCTCCTGCAATTCGTTGGTGTCCAGGACAATGTCGGGCGATCCGTCCAGATCACAGAAAAATCCGGTCAACACCGAACTGGAAAATGCCCACGGCTGGCTTTTGTAATAGCGGATATTCTTTACCCTGAGTCCGACTTCCTCCATGACTTCGCGCCGCACAGTATCTTCGAAAGTCTCGCCCACTTCCATAAATCCCGCTATGAGCGCTGTTCGTTTGCTTCCCGGACGGTTTGCGTAGCGCGTCATCAGCACCCGATCGCCGTCCATCACCGCGACAATCACGGCCGGCGAAATCCGGGGATACACAACATTGCCGCATCCGCACGCCATGGCGCGTTCGTCGGTCTTCTGCGCCATGCTCGCGCCGCACGCGCCGCAAAAACGGTTCAACCCGTACCACCCCGCCAAATGAACCGCCGTTATCCCGGCAAAACCCAGCCACGACGGTTGAAACGACCGGAACGCAACAGTATTCCGGTAGGTGAACTCCGCCGTCTCCGGCGCTTCGCCGTCAAAGAAAAAGAATGCCGCATCGTCCAGCGTGAATAGATAAACATATTGTCCGGCAATGCCCGCGAGGATGTTTTCGATATCCGCATGCCGCACGAGCGACGGCTGTTCCGCATCGCCGCCCAACAGCGCTTTTCCTTGCGAAAGCGCTATAATATAATCCGTTCCGACCGGCTGCCTGACGCCGAACTCCAGATTAATCCGGTGCGGATGAATGTCCTGAATCATATCGTCTCCAATGGATCGAGAGCGTTAACGGCCGCCGCCGGGAAAACTTTTTTTGGAAATGCCGAAGCCGGCAATCCCGCCGATAATGCCGCACGCAATAAACGGAACGAACGCAAACGCAAAGCGCCCGCCCATGGAATAATTCCACAACACGCCCAGATCAAGCAGGCACCCGCTGATTATCTGCAAAAATGCGCCTCCAAGAAATCCGGCGCAACCGAACACCCCGCCAATCACCCCGGCCATTTCAGAACCAAACAGATTCCGTCCCGACGCGTACATGACAGTGTTCGGCGCATTCATGAACAATCCGAACAAAAGGAACAAAAGCAGCAGGGCGGGAATCGACATGGAGTCGATATTGTAAATCATATAGGCCGAACATCCGACCACCATAACCCCCGACCACCCCGCAATAAGCCTGTACGATTTCAGCACGACGGTCGCGAACCACATGATGAGCGGCGTGCCCAAAATAAAGCCGGCGCCGACCAGGGAAACAATCCCTCCCGCTTCGCTTCTCGCCATGCCGTATACGTTCTCCAGCCACGGCACGCCCCATAATCCGCTCAGCGTAAAATATGTCCCGACCACCGTCGCGAACCAAATCGCAATGCGCCAAAAATCCCGGTTCTTCGCAACCTCCCGCAATTTTCCCGCCAGATCGCGCATGCTCACCGCCGGCGTTCCGCCTGCGCCTTCATGCGCGCCGGGCGGCCAATCGCGGACAACGATAAACATGATGATGCCGTACAAAATCGTCACCAGCGCGACCGAGAAAAACACCACGCGCCAGCCGTACCACTCGTTCAAATACGAACACAAATCAAGCCCGAAAAACGTACCGAAACCGCCCAGGGAAAAACAAACCGAACACGCTCCGGCAAAGCCTTTTGGACTATACCACCGGCCGAACAGGGTGAAGGAGGACGTCATGGTCGCGGACATGCCTATGGCGGTGAGAATGCGACCGAGAATGGCGGTTGCAAACGAATCCGACGTTGCGAACAGTATGCCGCCCGCGCCCGACAGAAGAAACAGGAACGCGAGCGTCCTGCGCGGGCCGAAGCGGGCGGCGACTATGCCCGACACCAGCATTGAGAACGCATACGCGTAGAGATAGGCGGACCCGACTATGCCCATGCGGGCCGGGCTCAGATTCATCTCGAGCATTATATCGTTGACGATCACGGACATGACGACGCCGTGGAGAAAAACCATTTGGTAGGAAATGCTGATCACTATCAACATAATGCCGCGCCTGCGCGGCGCCGGCATTATGTTGATAGTGATCAGCATTTCCTA
>DAIPJX010000036.1:0-13323 GCA_036770065.1 Planctomycetota bacterium | reverse complement strand
CTCCTTTTCATCACAGTACAATATTCGTGAATCCAAAGCAAGACAGCGCACGTCGCGTATCGAATGTCAATAACGCGCTTCAAGGGGAAACCAATGGGATTTGGAAAGGAGTATGTGCAAAAAAGGCGGGAAACCCTGGTATTCAAAACAATCATCCCGGCCATGACTCCAACGCTCCGGCCGGGATGAAATAATCATGAACGCGGCGACTGTGCCTGGAGCCGTCCGGAGAGGATGCGCGCGCTCATTTTCCGTCGTCGTCATCAGCGGGAAGTTCGTCCAAATTGATCGGGCGCCACGACGGATCGTCGTCGTCCGGCGCAAGCAACTCTTCCTCAATGTCGCGCCGGGTGGATTCAAACACGTCGACGCCATCCTCCGCATCACGAAGGGACGGAATTGCACCCGTGTCGACGGGAGCGCCGACAGCGCGAAGCGCCGCGATTTCCTCCGGCGTGAGCGGCGCTGGATTGCTGTCCGTATCGCGGGCCTCGCGAATAAGGCGGCTGATCCTGTCCGCTGTCGCAAGCGATTCGTCAAACTCAAAATGCAAATCGGGAATCACCTTAAGCCCGAGCGGACGGCCAATCATGCCGCGCAATTTGTGCGCGTTGCCTTTCAGCGAACGAAGCGTGGATTCCTTCTCCTCGTCCGTGCCGAAAACGGAAACAAAAACCTTGGCATGGCGAAGATCCGGCGACATTTCGCAATTGGTGACCGTAATAAAACCAAGAGAAACATTTTTCAAATTGCGGAACGCTTCCACAAGCTCCTGCATGACGCGCTTGGCAACACGCTCCTGACGGCGAGAAGGCATAACCGACCCTTCCTTTTATCATAAAAAAGACGACAACCGGAACGCTTTTCGCACAGGCGAGAGAGTCCCGGTTGCCGTCTCGGATACTGAAAGAACCTACAGTTTTCTCGCGATTTCCTCAATGGCGTACGCTTCAATCATATCGCCATCCTCAATCGCATCGTAATTCGCTATCTTGATGCCGCACTCAAAGCCGGCCTTGACCTCGCGGGCATCGTCCTTGACCCGCTTGAGACTGGCAATCGTCCCGTCATACACAACCACCTGATTGCGGTAAATGCGGACCCGGTTCGTTCTCTGAATCTGGCCGTCAACCACATAACAACCCGCAATCGCCCCAATCTTGGACGAACGGAACACCTGCCGAATCTCCACGTGACCCTGAACGACTTCCTTTTCCTCGGGCGGAAGCATGCCTTCGAGAGCGGCGCGCATATCCTCGATCATCCGGTAAATAATATGGTAGTTCTTTATCTGAACCCCAAGGCTCATGGCCGCCTGCCGCGCCTGCGAATCGGCGCCGACATGGAAGCCGAGAATTATCGCGTCGGATGCGTCCGCCAGAATAACGTCGGCATGATTGATGCCGCCGACCGCAGAGTGGATAATGCTGATGCCCACCTCGTCCGTCGCCATATCGGTGAGCGTTTTCGCAATCACCTCGATGGACCCGACCACGTCCGCCTTGATAATGACGGACAATTCGCGCTTGCCGGAACCGGCCAAGTGACTGGTCAGGTTCTCGAGCGTCACGTGCTGGCGCTTCGCCATGGCGGCGGCGCGGCTTTCGCGCTCGCGCTGCTCGGCAATGGCGCGGGCCTTCAGCAAATCGGACAGAATAAAGAACTTGTCGCCCGCTTCCGGAACAGCGGAAAGACCGGATACCCGAACCGGCGTGCCGGGACCGGCCGCCTCGATCGGATTGCCGAATTCGTTGAACATGAAACGAATCTTGCCGTAGCCGTCGGAACACAGAATAACGTCGCTGTTATGAAGCGTGCCGTCCGTGACCAGAAGCGTCGCGACCACACCCTGCCCTTCCGACATTTTCGCTTCAACCACAAAACCGGTGGCGGGACGCTCGGGATTGGCCTGAAGTTCAAGCACTTCCGCTTCAAGAAGAATGCGCTCGACCAACTGATCCATGCCGGATTTGGTATGGGCCGAAACCTCGATCATGCCCACTTGGCCGCCCCATTCTTCGGGAAGAAGATTCAACCGGTTCGCCAATTCCTGCCGAACCCTGTCCGGATTGGCGGAAGGCAAATCGCACTTGTTGATGGCTATGACGATCGGTACGCCCGCGTTCTTGGCGTGGGCGGCCGCTTCTTCCGTCTGCGGCATAACGCCGTCGTCGGCGGCGACAACCAAAACAACCACGTCGGTCAGATTCGCGCCGCGGGCACGCATGGCGGAAAACGCTTCGTGGCCGGGCGTGTCAAGGAAGGTGACGCGCTTGCCGTTGCGCTCGACCGAATACGCGCCAATGTGCTGGGTAATGCCGCCGTGTTCTCCCGCAACCACACGGGTGTCGCGAATGGCGTCCAGAAGACTGGTCTTGCCGTGGTCGACGTGGCCCATAAAGGTAACGACAGGCGGACGGACTATGCGGGATTTCTCATCATCCGTCTCCGACTGCGACTGCGCTTCGGCGGCAAGTTCTTCTTCAAGATCCTCGTCCGTTTCCCACTTCAGCGGAACCTTGAAATTGTCGGCAATCATGACAATCTGCTCTTCGGACAGAATGTCGTTGACCTGGATCATTTCGCCGAGTTTCAGCATATAGCCCAGAATTTCCTGCAACTTGACGCCAAGCGCAACCGAAACGTCGCGGAGCGTCATGCCAAGGCGGACAAGCGCCTCCTGATCAGCCGCGCGCGGCTGCGGATTGATGATCCTGCGCGTACGCGAACGGCGGCCGACCATGCGCCGCTGGCCGCCTCTCCCGCCGCGACGGCGACCGCCGCCACCGGCGAGACTGCGGGTGAATTCATTGTCGATCTCGGCAAAACTGGCCGGCAACTCGTGCTGGGTGCGCTTCGACTTGAAGTCCGCGCGCTTATGCTTGAAACCGGCGCCGCCGCGTTCTTCAGCGTCCGAAGCGGCGATAAGGTCGGGGTTTTGCTCAAGAATCTGGGTATTGCCGGTCGACTCGACCGCATCATCGGGAACTTCATCAAAACCGCCGTCGTCGTCAATGCCCCAATCTTCCTGCTTGTTGCGGGAACGCTTGCTTGCCCTCGCCTTCTTCTCGGCCTGTTCGCGCTCTTCAGCCTCGATGGAAGGCTTGGTCTTGGTTTTGATGCGATGCTTGGGCGTCGGTTTGCCGGTCGAAAGATCCGAATCCGGCACAACCTGCTCAACCCTGGGTTGCGGACGCGGTGAAGCGGTTCTCGGCCCTTTGCCGCGACCTTCAGGCCGATTTTCGGTTCGGGCGGACGGATCGGACGATGATGACGAAGCCGAGGGAGCGGGACGCGACGACGCAACCGCAGCGGCATTGCGCTTCAACGCGGCAATCATCTCGGGCGAAGCCTGGCCAACAACAGCGGAACCCTTGATTTTGGCATTGACCCGCTTAATGACCACCGGTTTGGCGGGCGCGGCTTCCAGCGCGGATCCGGGTTCGGCTTCCGCCTCTGCGCGTTCACCTTCATTCTTCATCTCGGGCTTGGCGGGAAGAGGCTCCGGCGCAGACTCGGGCACGATTTCCGGCTCGGATGCAATTTCAGGATCGGCGGACGCAACCGCCTCCGGTTCAGGCTCGACCGGAGAACTTGCCGCGGGAAGAACCGGCTCGACGGCGGGAACTTCCGCCACCGCCCCGGGTTCGGCTTCAACAACCGAATCGGAAGATTTGGGCGCGGCCGGCGCCTGAACCACCACCACCTTCTTCTTCTTAATCGTCTTTTTGGACTTCGCCGGCGGCGGCGGAATCCAGCCCTCGACGGCTTTTCCGGCGACCCACTTGTCCAACTCGTCGTCGACGTCGGTCAGGGTGTCCTTAACGTCAAAACCCTGCTTCTGCACCGCTGTGAGAAGATCCTGTTGGTTGTAGCCATGCCTTTTCGCCAGTTCATGTAACCGCATTCTACATATTTCCTATATTTGTGAAAAAGTTTGGGGTATTTCAAAAGCAGCAAGATCTCCCGGCCTGGAAACCTGCACGGACCGCATCAAAACCGGGCAAAGGCCGCCTGCCCGGACAGGCCCTATTCCCCGTCTCCCACAATGGCTTCCGACGGAGCGTCAGCCGGTTTTTTGCCCTTGGCCGCGGGCGCTTCGCGCGTGTCCGCTTCCAAACGCTTTTGATAGCCTTCAACCGCGAAATTGTAAATTTCCTGGGCCTTCTTCTCGCCAATGCCCTTGATCGCCATCAAATTGTCAATGCCCAACTCCATGATGTCGCGGAACGATTCAAAACCGGCAATGAACATGTTGTTGATCATCGCCTCGCCAACACCCGGAAGCGACGCAATCTCCTGCCTGCCCTTTTCACGCCAGGCCGCGTGCTGGTTCACCGTCATGATGTCCAGATTCCAGCCGGTCAGGCGGGAGGAAAGGCGAACGTTCTGCCCCTTCCGGCCAATCGCCAACGACAACTGATCGTCCGGCACAATGACGCGGGCACGCTGATTCGCCCGGTCAAATTCGATATGATCAATCTCCGACGGGGAAAGCGCGTTCCTGATAAACAACTCCGGCACTTCGTTCCAGCGGACAATATCGATTTTTTCCCCGCCCAACTCCTCCACGATATTCCTGATGCGGGAACCGCGCACACCGACGCAGGCGCCGACGGCGTCGACCCGGCTGTCGGAAGATGTGACGGCGATTTTGGTGCGGTAGCCGGGCTCGCGGACAAGGCCCTTGATCTCGACAATATGCTCGTAAATTTCCGGCACTTCAAGCTCGAACAGTTCGCGCACCAAATCGGGATGGGTGCGTGAAAGAATGATAATGACCTTGTTGCCCTTTTTCCGAACCTGGGTCACATAGGCGCGAATGCGTTCGTTCGGGCGGTAGTTCTCGGACGGAATCTGTTCCTGACGCGGCAGAATGCCGTCCGACTTGCCTATATTGCAAATAACCGTGCCGCGTTCGACGCGCTGAATCGTGCCGTTCACGATAGTGCCGACGCGGGCAATGAATTCTTCGTACACCACATCGGATTCAGCTTCGCGTATGCGCTGTATCATGACTTGCCGGGCGGTCTGGGCGGCGATGCGCCCAAATGCGGCCGGATCCATTTCATCAAACGGAATGTCCCCGTCCATCAGTCGGATAACGCCGGTATCCCGGTCAATCCTGACGCGGAGTTCCTCGATATTCGGGTAACGCTTGCGGGCCGCCGAAACAAGGGCGGTCTCGATGCTTTCAATCAATTGTGCGCGGTCAATGCCTTTTTCGCGGTGCAGGCTATCGATATGCCGCAAAAATTCTTCATTCATGTTCATCAAGGTGTAATCCTCTTCAGGCGGCTCCCTATTCGATTCCGCCAAAAAATAAAGAGCGGGGCCAGCCCCGCTCCTACATCGATACTCACTGCGTATCGGGCAGGATAGTCCGGAAAAAGAATGCCCACCCGCAAGAGCACCCTCTCCGCTTCCTTCCAATATCCTACCAATCATCTGTCTTGTCAAGGTAATTTTTATGGAATCAAACGCAATGAACCCATTGCACTTCCATTTCCGGACGAGGTTGGCCGAATACGCCGGAAAACCCTGAAACGCTAGTGGTGAAATTCCGAATCGGGCATGGACAGATCGCCGATCAAATCGGCGATCGCCTTGACGTCCTCGTCCTTGCCGGTGGTAATGGCAAACCCGGCGCCGTAAAAGTCGGGGTTCATATCGGGGCGGCACCAGCGGCAAACGCCACCGAAATCGGCAATCTGCAATTTGCCCGACGCATTGCGCCAACGAATGCGCATATCGTAGATTTTGCCGATCTCAATCGGCGAATCGCGCATAATCATAATGCCCTTGGCGGTGATGTCCACCAAATGGCCAATCACCTCGCCGTTCTCGCGATTGAATACGCGCAGATAATAAATAAGATAATGCCGCTTCATGTCGCGTTTATTGATGACATTTGTATGGCCGCTGGACATGGCTCTCTCCAAAATTCCAGATACTGTTGTTATGCACACCAACTTCATCACCATCCATTACCAGTATACACCATCCCGCACACAAAAACAATTATTTCTTCCAGGGCGAGCCAACCCTACAAACTGGCAACCAACCCCTTCAAATCCGCCACGCCTATCACAATTCCCTCTTCATTCACTACGGGAATGTCGGCAATACGGAATTCGCGCATCATGGACAACACCTCGCCCGCAAGCGTTCCCCTACAAACACGCCGACAGCCGCGAACCATGACATCCTCGACCTTCCGCCCGAGAAACGCATCGTCCCGCTCAAGCCCGCGCCGCAAATCCCCGTCGCAAAAAATCCCCTGCAACCTGCCGTCCGCGTCGACCACCACCGCCGAACCGGCACGGGAAGCGGTCATGGCGAGCAGCGTCTCCTTGATCGTTTGCCCCGGATGAACCATGGCGACGGCGTCGCCTATGCGCATGACGCTTTCCACCGGCGCAACCCGTCTGCCCAATGCGCCCGCCGGATGCACCGCGGCATAATCCTCCAACTGAAAATTTCTGCGTTTCATCAAGCACACGGCCAACGCGTCGCCTAACGCCAGAATCGCCGTCGTCGTCGCGGTCGGCGCAAGATTGAAAGGACACGCCTCGCTGATGTCGCCAAGGAACAGGACTGTCTCGCAATGCGCCGCCATGGTCGACCGACGGTTGCCGGTAATGCCCACGACGCGACAGCCAATGCGGCGAACGTACGGAAGGAGACGCGTGATCTCGTCCGATTCACCCGAATTGGAAATAAACAAACACACATCGAGTTTCTTGATCATCCCGAGATCGCCGTGCAACGCCTCCGCCGGATGCATGAAAAAAGAAGGCGTGCCCGTACTCGCCAACGTGGCGGCGATTTTCTGTCCAATCAGGCCGGCTTTCCCCATGCCGGACACGATGACTCTGCCTTCGCACGCGATCATTGCGTCCAGCGCCTCGGTAAACGAGGAGTCAAGCGCATCCTTCACGCTGCCGAGAGCCGCGATTTCCGCGTCAATAGCTTCCCGCGCATTTTCAATCGTCATGGGAGCACCGCGCCACTTCCCTGTCCCGCTCGACAATCACCCGACCGGCCGGGGATATTCCGATCCGGTTTTCGGCAATCAGGTTGACAGCCTCGGGATAGGCCTTCTTTTCTTCGAGAAACACCCGGGCGGCAACCGTGTCCGCCGTGTCGTCGGTATAGACGGGACAAGCCCGCTGCAAAATAATCGGCCCCGTATCATAATCATTGTCGGCGAAATGCACCGTACATCCGGTCACGCGAACGCCCGACCGGATAACCGCCTCGTGAACATGATGGCCGTACATCCCCTGCCCCGAAAACATCGGGATAAGCGCCGGATGAATGTTGACGACCTTGCCCGCCAATTCCGGCGGAATGAAGTAACGGGACAAAAAACCCGCCATGCACACAAGATCATACTTGCCGGGCAGCAGCAACGCGCTCAGGTCACGGGACATGGCGGCCCAGTCGTTGATTTCCTCGCCTTCACGGGACGAACGCCGGTACCGAAGCGCCTCGACAACTTCGGCGCGGATACCGGCGTCCCGGGCTATCCGGACGCCTCCGGCCTTCGGCCTGGAAGAAACGACCAAATCTATGTCGGCAAGCAACGCACCGGCACGACGCCACTCGATCAGGTTGGCAAGCGTGGTGCCGCCGCCCGACAGAAGAACAGCTATTTTCAAATGATTCGCCATGATCAGGCCGCCTTAATTCGCCGCAATCGACAAGCGGACGCTTTCTCCCGCCAGCTCAAACTCGCGAACAACGCCCACATCCTCAAACTCCACCTTGTAATCATTCGCCAAAGTCTCGGCGGCAATCGCCGCGCCATGCTCAAGAGCGGCGCGGGCAGGCTTGCCGCCTGCGCCGAGACGAACCTTGATGCGCGCCTCAAACGGGAGGTCCAGTTCTTTACGAAGCGTCTGGATGCGATTTATCAACTCGCGGGCAATGCCCTCGCGCTCCAACTCTTCCGTCACCTGCGCGTCAAGCACGACGACAGCGCCCTTGCCGTCGGCGGCGGCGAAACCGTCCTTCGCCGCGATGCGGATATCGACCTGTTCGGGCGCAAGGGATATGCTCCGCCCGTCGAAATCGATCGGATACGTTCCGTTTTCCTTGAGGGAACGGACGATTTCCGCCGAATCCTTTTTCGCCAGCGCCGCGGCGCACGCCTTCATCGATTTGCCGAGAACCGGCCCAAGCGCCTGGAAGTTCGGCTTGACGGTGAACTGAACGTACTCGCCCGCATTGTCGGCGAACTCGAGCGTTTTGACGTTGATTTCTTCCCGCACGACGGCGGCCAATTCCTCCACCCCCGCCCGATCGGACGGACGGGTGAGAATAACGACAGCCTTGGCAAGCGGTTGGCGCACTTTCAATTTCCGGCTGGCGCGGGCGGCAAGCCCCAAAGACGCTATTTCACGCACCAAATCCATGCGCTCCTCGACCGACCGGTCAATGCGGGAATCGTCCGGCTTCGGCCAGCGGCACAAATGCACCGACTCAGGCAAACTCTCGGACCAAAGCTTCCGCGCCAGATTCTGATACAACTCCTCCGCGAAGAACGGCACAAACGGCGCGGCGACGACCGCAATCCCGCACAACGTTTCGTACAACGTCCAGTATGCGGACAGCTTGTCCTCGTTCCGCTCGCCCGACCAGAAACGATCACGGCTGCGGCGCACGTACCAGTTGGACAACTGTTCGACCAGCGCGTGCAACGCCTGGGCGGACTGGAGAATATTCATGTTTTCCAGATTGGACGCTATTTCGCGCGCCGCCGATTCCAGCTTCGACAGCATCCAGCGGTCAAGCAAACTCCGCTTCTCCGGCGCAACCCAGCCGTCCGCGTCCGAAAACGCGTTTCCGGCAACATCGACCGGCTTGTGGCCGCCGACACGCGGATCGAAGTTGTCGATATTCGCGTAGATCACAAAAAACGAATAAACATTGCGCAAACGGACCAGGAAATCCTTCTGCGTTTCGCGAATGCCGCCCTGAAAGAAACGGGTCGACGTCCACGGCTGGTTCGATATGCAGAAGAACCAGCGCATCGCGTCGGCGCCCTCCTGATCCAGCACATCGAACGGATCCGGGTAATTGCGCAGTTTTTTCGAAAGCTTCGTCCCCTCCCCCGACAAAAGCAGCCCAAGCACAAGGCAACTCTTGTACGGCATCGGATATTCCCTGTCCCATGGAGCCAGTTCGCCCACATCTTCGCCCGCCGCCTTTTTCCGGCCGGCGCATTCCTTGAGAAGCGTCGCAATGGCGAGAAGCGAATAAAACCAGCCGCGCGTCTGATCGATCGCTTCCGAAATGAAATCGGCGGGAAACGCCTTCGTCAATTTCTCAAGCGATCCCGCCTGATGCGGATAGCCCCACTGCGCGAAATGCATCGCGCCGCTATCGTACCAACAGTCGATCACCTCCGGCACGCGGTGCATTTCGCCGCCGCACGCATCGCATTTGAGGCGAACCATATCGACCCACGGCTTGTGCAGTTCGAAATTGTCCGGCAGGGAGTCCCGGTTGACGGCGCGCTCAAGCAATTCCTTCTTGCCGCCCATGACCGCCTTTTTGCCGCAGGAACATTCCCAAATCGGCAACGGCGTGCCCCAATACCTTTCGCGCGACAACGCCCAATCGACGTTCGAAGCAAGAAAATTGCCGAACCGGCCTTCCTGAATATGCTCGGGATACCATGCGATCTTCGCGTTGTTCTCGAGCATCTTGTCCTTGACGGACGAGGTGCGGATATACCACGCCGGACGCGGATAGTATAAAAGCGGGCTGGGACAGCGCCAACAATAGGGATAGTCGTGAACATACTGTTCCGACTTGACGAGTTGCTTGCGGCTCTTCAATTCGCGGATGATGAGCGGGTCGGCGTCCTTGACGAACATGCCGGCCCACGGCAAAACCCTCTCGTCGAATGCGCCGTCCGGCCCGACCGGATTGATCATCGGCAGATCATTTTCCCTGCCGACCCGATAATCGTCCTCGCCGAACGCGGGAGCGATGTGAACAATGCCCGAACCCGCGTCAAGACCGACAAAATCGCCCGCGATAATGCGAAACGCCGGGCGCTCCGGCTCGACAAACGGAAACAACTGTTCGTATTCCATGCCGAGGAGCGCTTCGCCCTTGACCGTTTTCACGACCTCGTGGGGAATCTTCCCCATGACCTTGTCGCGAAGGGCCGACGCCATGACCAGCGTCTCTTCTTCCACTTTGACATAGTCATAGTCGAAGTCGCGGCCGACGGCGAGCGCGACGTTGGAGACAAGCGTCCACGGCGTCGTGGTCCAGGCGACGAACAGCGTTTTCGGATCCGCTTTCGACCGGAAGGCCGTGTACGCGGACGGGTCCGCCACTTCCTTGTAGCCCTGGCCGACTTCGTGGCTGGAAAGCGCCGTGCCGCAACGCGGGCACCACGGAACGATTTTATGGCCATGATAGAGGAAATCCCCGTCCCAAAACTGCTTGAGGCTCCACCACACGCTTTCTATATAACTTTCGTGATACGTCACATACGGATCGTCGAGATCAACCCAAAAGCCGATGCGCTCGGTCAATTTGCGCCACGCGTCCGAATAGCGGAACACCGAATCCTTGCATTTCTTGACAAACGGTTCGACGCCGTACGCCTCGATGGCCTGCTTGCCTTCAATGCCCAAATCCTTTTCCACTTCGATTTCAACCGGAAGGCCGTGCGTATCCCACCCCGCCTTGCGCGGCACGTCATACCCCTGCATGGCGCGATAACGCGGGAAAAGATCCTTGATGACCCGGGTCAGAACATGCCCGGGGTGCGGCATGCCGTTGGCGGTGGGCGGGCCTTCGTAAAACACGTAGGTTGACTTGCCTTCGGTCTCGGCGCGGCGGCGGCCCTGTTCAAGCTGTTTGTCGAAAATATGTTCCGTTTTCCAGAAATTCAGCCATTGCAACTCTGAAGCGGGAAAATTGATTTCACGATCGACCGGTGTAAAAACGCCCATACCTGCCCAACTCCTCTACAATCCAGAATAAAAACTGCGGAAGCGCGTTCCGACAAGCCGGTACAGTATATGCACTCCAGACGCTCAACGCAAGAAAATCGGCGCCCGCTACCTGGAAAGGCGCGCCACCGCTTCCGACAACTCCTCGCAATTATTAAACCTGGACTCGGCGTCCGGGAGCAGGCACCGCTCCACAATGGCGCGCATGCCGTCCGGGATATCGGGAACAAGACCATTCAGCGGAGCGATATCGCCCTCCGCAACCGTTTGGTACGGTTCCTTGTCGTCGGTGAAATTATACGGGCTTCTTCCGGCGAGGAGCGCGTACAACACGGCGGCGGCGCCGAACACGTCGGCGGTCGCTTTCATCTCGCGCGGTTTCACCACCTGTTCCGGCGCCATAAACGCCAGATTCTTTTGCGTATTCATGTTGACGCCGGCGACGGACAGGCCGGCTTCGTTGAAAATCCGGGCCATGCCGATATCGGCGATTTTCACCGACCAGCTGGTTTTGCTTTCGAACAGAATTTTTTCCAGCCGCATGTCAAGATGAAGAAGACCCATCCGATGGGCTACGCCCAGCCCGGAGGCAAGCTGGGAAAAGATCGACCACGACCGCTCAAAGGACATTCGTTCGTCAGCCTTGCCGTCCATGACCGAGGCGAGACTGGGACCGGAAACGAACTCCGTCGCCAGATACACGCTGTTTGCCCTGACGTCGCCCGATGCGTGGTATTTGACCATGGACGGATGGGCAAAGCGCTTCATTTCATCCACGCCCTGACGGAAGGCGTCGGCCATTTTCCGGGTGAACGCCAATTCAGGAAACATGACCTTGACCGCCATATCGCCGCCGGTGGCGAGATCGACGGCGCGGTACACCGATCCGCTCCGCCCCGAACCGACAAACGAACTGATTTCATACCCGGGAATGGCGGGCGCGAGCAGATTCAAATCCACCGGCGCGCGCGCGAAATCGTCCTCCCGCATCATTCGCCCCGGATTCACGCCGACGGCGGTGGACGCCGTGGATTGCGCCACGGGAAGAACGGCCGTGTCCGGCTCGACCAGCATCTCCGGCCGGTCCGCGTCATCGACCAGCGCGACGCGAAGAAACGAATTGCCCAGCATGATCTCGTCGCCATTGACGATCCGGGCCGCCTGGAGCAGCTTCTCATTGCCGGCGCCGCCATACATCTCGCCATTGATCACAATGCCGTTGGTCGAATTCAAATCCTTGATCCGGATTGCGGGAGGCTCGATCAACAGCACGGCATGCATGCGGCTCACCATGAAATCATCATCGATAACACAGGCGCAATTGCGACTGCGGCCTATGGTGATCTCAACGGGCGAGTCATACCAGAAACGTTTTTCCCGGTTATTCGGCCCAATTACGGCGACACGTACCTTCATGCGCATCCCTTGCTCACTCGCCGGCGTCTTCCCCCGCCGACAACTCCTCCATCGCCGCCTCTATTTCTTCGCGGCTCCTCTGCTTCAATGTCGGGAACAGGACAACCTCGCGAATGCTCGGCTGACCGGTCAACAACATGACCAGCCGATCAATGCCAATGCCCATTCCCCCCGCCGGCGGCATCCCCACCTCAAGCGCTGAGACATAATCGTCGTCAACCGTATTGCAATACGCCTCCTCGTCCCCCGTCCGCGCCTGCGCCTCGAAACGGGCGCGTTGTTCAAGCGGATCATTCAACTCGGAAAACGCGTTCGACAGCTCGAATCCGGCGACAATCACCTCAAACCGGTCCGAAAGCGCCGGATCCTCCTTGTTCCGCTTGCACAACGGGTTCAAACTGGCCGGATGATGCGTGACGAATGTCGGCTGAATCAACGACGGTTCGACTATCTCGTCCATCACTTCCTTGATCAGGTTGTCGTGATCGAGCGCCTTGATCTTGTCCTTGTCCATGCCGGCCCTGGCCAGGCGCTCGCGCATGGATTCGTCGTCCGCCGCGTCCGCCCCGGCGACGTCGCGGATCAAATCGTGAATCTTCCGGCGCGGCCACGGCGCCTTGACGTCGATTTCCCTGCCGTCGAAATTGACCATGGTGCTTCCCAGAAGCGTCCGCGCCGCCTCCGACACCATGTTTTCCAGCAACACCATCATGTCTTCGAAATCGGCATACGCCTGGTACAGTTCGATCATGGTGAATTCCGGATTGTGCGACGTGTCAATCCCTTCGTTCCGGAAATTGCGGTTCAGTTCATACACCCGGTCCAGGCCGCCGACCAACAGGCGCTTCAAATAAGTCTCGGGCGAAATGCGCAAATACAAATCCATGTCCAGCGCGTTGTGATGCGTGATGAACGGCCGCGCGGC
>DAIPJX010000245.1:0-3577 GCA_036770065.1 Planctomycetota bacterium | reverse complement strand
CAACACCGACGGCACAGTATTATACTGACCGGCGTCCGACGCCGGCATCGACCTCTCAACCGGCTCTCTGCGGAAAATCAATTCCAAATCATCCGACGCCACCGCCGGCATCAAACCGTCATTTAAAGACTTGTATACATGAATATACGTAAACACCTGACTGCCACGCCCCAACTCGTCATAATTGGGCGAAAACTCCGACACCGCCTTCCGAACCTCGGGATTCTTTATCAACGACAACGAATGCGGCACCGACGGCAACGAATCCGTACGCACCGCCGCCGTCTGATTCAACCGCTCCGAAGAAGAATCGGACTCAGCCGAAAAAACGGACACCGCACACAAAAACACACTCAATCCCACTATAATCGCCAATTTTTTCATACCGGCTACTCCTTGCTTCCCCCCCAGTCTTTCCCCCACCCGGTTGAAAACGGCTGGCTGGCCGTTCACCACAAGCAAGCGCCGGAGCGTCCGCGCACCAGAAACATTCGCTTGCCCATACCGCAGCAGATGCGTTAATTATACAAAATCAACGTTTAAAATCCATTGACCACAATAAAAATACGCCTGAAATTGCTTGCTACATCATGCGATGGAACAAGAGGTTGTAGTATGGAGAATCAAACCGTTGGCTACGGACGCATCTTTCCGAAACAGGTTGGCGACGAACAGCATGAAGAAAACCGGGCATTCGGGCAGACAACCGGCCGATTTCAATCTTTCGTTTCCACATCGGACGCATGGTATGGTATACTGGGAGAAAGGGATTTGTTATGGAGAGAACATGTTGAGATATTACGTGTGCGCCATGCTGCTGGCCGGAGGCCTTGCGCTTCCCGGATGCCTTGGGCAATTCGCCGCCAACCAGGGACGGCGGCAGGCGGCGCGCTCGGCCGATTATTACTACCGAACCTATGCGGAACCCGAAATTCTCGACGCGTACGGAGACGATCCGGCAACCCGCGAAAACATGCGGCAATCAAGCCGCAACGCCCGAAACGACATTGCCGACACCATTGTTCGCACCGGCAACGACCGGCAAGCCAACCGCGTCGGAGTCAATGACCGGGGATACATAGTCAACGAGCGATGACGCCGTGTCAGGCGGGGTAAAATACGTACATCCCGCCGTCTTCGCGCATCCCGGCCCTTCCCGTTCGAACCAGATGGTACAAATGCGCAAACGCTTCCCCGGCGGAAAACATCTTCTGCGCCGGCGGGTATTCCTCCCAATTGCGGTACGTCAAGCTCCACCGCATTTCCCGCGTCACCTCCACCGTCGATAAAACCCTGCCCGAAAGAATGCCCGCGACTTCGTCCAAACGCCGCGCATGATGCTCCCGCAACTCGCCGATGCGCGCGCGGCAATCATCGAGCGCGTGCCTGTGACCGGGAAAAACAATCCGAACGTCCAGCTTCGACACTTTGTCGAGGCTCGCGAAATACTGTGCCAGGACGTCCTCGTCCGGCGCGGACAAGGTGATGTTCGGAGTAATCCGGCCAAGGATATGATCGCCGGAAAACAATATCCGCCTCTCCGGTTCATACAGGCACATGTGCCCTCTCGTGTGGCCGGGCGTGGCAATGCATCGCAATGAATAGTCGCCCACCCGAATCGTCTCCCCGTCGGCGACCTCCGTAACCGCCGCCCCCGCCGGAGGCGCCCACGAATACCCGGGATGAACCGTCACGTCATTGGAAAACCCGTACCCGGTCAACCCGGTAAAGCGATAAAACGACAACAACCCGCGCCAAAAAACCGGGTTGTGGGCGTCCGCAATCAGCCACGCGTCTTCGCGGCCGGCAAATACCCGACCGCCTTCCCCGCGAATCGTATTCGCCAACCCCGAATGATCCGCATGCATATGCGTGATGAACAAATCCGTCCGCTCCATGTCGACCGACAACGCCGACAGCGCCAGACGCATCGCCCGTTCGCATTCGGCATGGTTGAACCCGGTGTCTATAAGCAAATTCCGGCCGCCGCGCCTGTCGTCGCCGCGCACCAGGTAGGCATTGACTCGTTTGAGGGGCGTTTCGGGAAGGGGAATTTCCAGCAGAAAAATATACGGCGCGATTTCTTTGTGCGACACTCTTCATTTCCTTGCAAAACAATCGACACCGTCAGCGCAAATCGACCGGAATCGGCAACGTAAACGCGATCGCGTCGTGACCGGACAGCGGCTCTCCCGTTTCGTCCTCCGCCGGGACAACCGCCGGGTGCAGCGGGCGGACTCCCTTGACGAAAAACCAGTCGAACCGCGCCTTCTCCGGTCCGTTCCCGTCACGAACGCTGTTCCCGCGCACCGTTCCCCCGCGCGTGTTGGCGTTCTCCCATTCATATCCGCAGCGTTCGGCTTCGCGGAACAACCCTTCGTCGTGATAATCGCAATCGGGATGTTCCGCGCCCGTGCTGAAATCACCTCCCAACACCACCGGACGCCGCGCCGCATAATCATCCAGACCTTCCAGAAGAAGACGCATCTGGCGCCGCCGGCCGGCGGCATCGCTCGTCCGCTCCAACCGGACCGAGGCGGCAACCAGTTCAAATCCGCCCAGTTCAAAAATGGCGGCAACGGCCAACCTGCTCCCCACCCGCCTTTGTCCGCCAAGAGGATTGATAAACCAGTCCGCTTCGGGCTGAAGGCGGATAAGGGCGGGACGCCGCGCCTTGAAACGCGTCACCCATCCATTGGCGTGAAAACCGCTCCGGTTCTCCACCGGCTGCCCCGCGGGATTCCGCGCATCCCCGGACGCATTCAATTCATAAAATTCAATGCCCGCGCCATAGCCGTACGGAATGCCCGTGGACTGCGCCATGGTGTCGGCGACCAACGCCAGCGTATGGTGCTGCCCCGATCGGTTCATGCCTATGTCCATCCCGGTCAGAAGCGCGATATCGGCGCCGGCCCCGGACAAAACAGACGCGGCCCGGCGAGGAAAATGGCATTGCCCCGCATTCCATGAAACAATCCGCACCGTCGGCGGAGGGGGAGCGGAAAAGGACGGATTGTGCATCTCCGCTTCCAAAAGCGCTTCAACTTGGCCTTCGGCCAGCCGGAGCGTCTCCGGCGTCGCCGGCAGGTCGCGAATGCGATCGCGAATTTCCTTCGGCACCTGCGTAAAGGCGGGCGTTGGTCCGGGGAATTGGACTTCCGTATGCAACTGCCGCCTCATTCATGTCTCCGAAACAATCCAATTGCGGGCAATTTCCCGGAATTGTCGCGACTCCCAGTATATACCAGCCAATCCGTGCGCCACAAGTGTTTTTCGCGGCGGCCGGGAAACGCAAAGGGATTGGCGCCGCGCAAAGACACGAATTTTATATGCCGGGGCGTATTGCCCCGGAAGAAGGATTGATGCCGATTGAGGAGGAATCGCAATGAAGAAGTTTGATGAAAAACAACATCCCCGCGATGCGGACGGACGGTTCGAAGCCAGGAATCCCACCCAATGCGACATAAAGGACAATACCCCGAAAAGCATCCGGAGAAACAACTCCATAAACAGGCCGCGCAACGCGGAAGGCAGATTTATCGGAAAGTAATCATACGAGAGCATCAACGGAAAAGCC